>JANQQA010000127.1 GCA_028285205.1 Bythopirellula sp.
CTCGACCGGCACGCCAAGCACCGGCAAGACCGTCATTGAGGCGACCATGCCGGGGAGGTGGGCGGCACCACCCGCGCCAGCGATAATCACATGTAGTCCGCGTTGCTCTGCCGACAGGGCGTACTCGGCCATCCACTCTGGCGTGCGATGGGCGGAGACGATCTCGCACTCGTTGGCCACACCGAACTCGTCCAGCAATTTGGCCGCCTCGCTCATGGTCGGCCAATCGCTCTTGCTGCCCATGATCACGCCCACCAGCGGCGAGTTGGCTTCGGACATGTTGGCATTCCTGGAGTGGAAGGGCAGGGCGAACGAGAGCGTCCATTTTCGCGAGCGGTTGGCCCTTGTCAACGAGACCGCAGGTCAACGAGCTACCACAGCCGCACCGTCGACGACATCATCTCCGGGATGGACAACGACCTGATCTGCGACGCTCAAGCCTTCCAAGACTTCGGCTTCTAGCCCGTTCTGCATACCCAATTTCACGGGCGTCTCATGGGCTACACCGTCGAGCACCCGGAAGACGGCCCATTGGTCTCCGATCCGAAACAGTGCGCTGGTGGGTGTTTTCAGCACGTCGGTCGCCTCCGAGACGACGATTCGTGCTTCGACGCGAAAGCCATCCCCCAGCTGCGTACGATCTTGAGGCGGGTCGACCAAATCGACAATCGCATTGACACGTTGCTCCTCGACGCCGAGTGTTGAGATTTTCGTGAATGCTGACGGCTCGACCAATCGCACGCGACCTTGCAGGGTCTTCTCGCCGCCCCAGTGTTCCAGCAGCACCTGCGCGCCAGGCTTGATTTTCACCGCGTCGCGGGACAGCACATCGATCTCAACTTCCAGATCGGTCGGGTCACCCAGTTCCAACAGCGAAGTTCCGCTAGTGACCACTGCGGTACTCTCCTGAAACACGCGTAGCACACGTCCATCGATCGGTGCGCGAATGATGAAATTCCAACCGTTGCCGTCTCCCGATGGGGTGCTTTCCTCGGCAGCTTGAGGCCGCGAACGAATCAGTGCTGCTTTCGCCTGGTCGAGTTCGAACTCGGCGATTTCCTGATTATGGCGCGTCGTGCGGAGCAGCGCTGTTCGCGTGCGGTATGCCAGCAGCTTGGTCTCGACCTCACTTTCCGACACCGATAGCGGGCTCTTGGCACGTGCATCGCGTACGCGTTTGAGCTCCGATTCGGCGAATTCCTGGGCGGCTGCCACTTCTTCCAGAATGGGCTCCATTTTCTCAACGGCCGTCTCTGCGGCTTTGACGCGTGCCTCGGCCTGGGCAATCGAGCGCGCGTCGAGCAGTTCGGGGTCGCGGGGTTCGATGGAAGCGAGCACCGTGTCGCCGGCGGTTACTTCGTCGCCCGGTTCGAGTTCAATCCGCAGCAGCCGCCCCGCTAGTGGTGCCGAGACGACGTATTTCTCGCGAATCCGCGTCTTGCCATCTTGATCGACCGTGACGCGTATCGACCCCTGCTGCACGTTGGCCAGATCGACGTCAACGGGCTGGGGAATCAGACCATAGACGATCGCGCCCAGCACTCCGACGACAAACAAGATCGTGACAAGCCGCCTAAAGAATGATTTCATAATCCAGCTCTACGGTTCAATTACTCTCTCGATTTCAGCACGGCCACCAAATCCAATTGGTCAAGCCGTCGCCGGACGATCAGCCCTGACACGGCGGATGCTACCAGGACCACGCTGGCCGCGAACGCGTTCGTGCCATTGCTGATCACAAACGGGAACCGAAACACCTCTTGATCCAAGGCCGAAACCATCCACCAGGAGAAGCCCCGACCAAGCACCAATCCCACCGGTAGCGCTGCCAGCGTGACGACCGCGAGTTCCCCAAGCAAAATCGCCGAAATTTCACCCCGCGTAAATCCAACCACGCGCAGCGTTGCCAATTCGCGGCTCCGCTCCGACAGCGAAATGCGGGCGCTATTGTAGACCACCCCGATCGCGATCACACAGGCGAAGATCAGATTGATCGATTTCATCACGCGCATGCTCTCGGCCACGGTCTTGTCGAAGCTGTCCACCGCATGTTGTTTCACCGTCACCGCGGCGATTTGGGGAGTTTCTTTCAACTCCCGATACAGCGACGTTTGATAGTTGGGATCGATCATCAGATGGGCCCCAGTCACGACGGGGCCTTCGCGCATCAACTGCCGCAGCGCGTCCAGCTCCATATACACCGACAGGCCGGCAAAATCCTGTAAGGTGCCAGCGATCATCGCCTGACGCACCGGCTTTTTCCCCTCCAGGACTTCGAGCTGCACCCAGTCTCCGACGCCAACTTGAAGGATGTCCGCCAAAGTCTGCGAAATTAACAGTCCACCAGGAGGCAGCGTGACTTGCTTGCCGTCCATGTTGACGAGTCCGAATAAGTCGGAATCTGCCCGAATGCCCATGATCCCGACCCGCCGATGACGAGGTCCGGCGCGCATGCGCACCGAAACACTGCGATTGGGCTCGCACTGCAACACGCCCGGCAGGCTGGCAAGTTCGTAGATCGCGCGATCAGCAACTGTGTCGGTCGTCGCGACCGACATGTCGTATCGCTGCACCCAGTGGAATTGCGCGGCCATCATGTAGTCGACCGAGTCCTGCATGAAGTTGCCCAGCACCAGGACGGACACCGCCAGCGAAATGGCGATCGTCGAAAGCATCGTCTTGAGCGGATGACGTTCAAGCTGACGAACGACCATCAGCGCCACCGGCGGAATCAGACGACCGAGCCCCAGTCGTTCGACCAAAGTTGGTCCGTAGCCGGTCGGTGGTTCGGGGCGCATCGCCTCTGCCGGTGGGAGCCGCACTGCTCGCACCACCGACCCTAAGGTGCCAAGCACCGCAGCGGCGAGGGCCACACCGGCGGCGGTCAGCAGTACCTTCGGCAAGATGCGGAACGTGAACTCTGGGAAGTGAAATAACTTGGCGTACATCTCAGTTACTTCACGCCCGAACCAGATACCCAGCGGAATCCCGACCACGAGCGCGCCGGCGACGATGATCAACACCGACTTCAGATAGTGAACACCAACCTCGAGATTCGAGTAACCGAATGCCTTAAGTGCTGCGATCTGTTCGCGTTGCGTGTTGATCATCCTGGTCATCACGACGTTGAGCAAAAAGGCGGCGACACTGAGGAACAGCGTCGGCGCAAACAGACCCATCGTGCGATTCTGCTCGATTTCGCTATCGAGAATCTTGTGCGACGGCTGATCGTCACGATCATAGGCACCCAGACCACCATACGGTTCAATCAGATCATCTACCCGGGCAATCACTTCGTCGAGCGACGCTCCGTGCAGTAACGAGACCGAAAGATCGTTGAACGCGCCGTCCAAATCGTAGGCGATCGACAGCGCTTCGTAGTTCATCCAGAACACCCCGAAGTGCTTATTGTCGGGAAGCAGGTCACCGGGCTTAATCTCGTACACGTATTCGGGTGACAGAGCGATGCCGACGATACGCAACTTCTTCTGCCTGCCGTTAATCACCGCGGAGATGGTATCTCCGATGCGTAGGTCGTTTGCTTGGGAGAACGCCTCGCTAGCCAGCACTTCGTCATCGCGCCCAGGCGTCGGCCAACGCCCCTTGCGAAAATAGAGCTGGTTCAGTCGTGGACGGTGCAGTTCTGGCAACGAAATTAGCTTGCCCGACGCCGGTTCGTCCCATCCGGGCAGCGAGAGATTCACGTTCACGACGATCCGTGTTTGCACTTGTCCGACGCCTGGGATTTCTCGTAGCCGATCCGACAGCGATTCGGGGGCACGCTTGAGCGAAGCAAACACATCCGCAAAGCGATAGCGTTCGTAGTAGGTCTTTTGTGTAAGCGCCAACGAGTGCATCATGCTCTGCGACAGCAGGAAGGTTGCAATGCCACAGGCCATTACCAGCGCAATCGCCACCGCCTGGCTTCGCATCTGCCAGAGGTCACGGAGCATTTTGCGATCTAGCGAAGGCATGCTGGACTCAACTTTGGGTCAAAGTCAAATGTGGAAAATGACGAATGACGAAGCACCCAATGACCAATGAGGTACGAATGAACACGCACGCAGACGTGTCGCACTCGTCATTCGATCGTGGTCATGCGTTCGTCATTGGGTAGCTCGTCATCCTCCGGGCCTACCACGTCAATTCCGACGCTTCGCGTTTTTTAGTATTCGTTTCCACGCCGGTGATCTTCCCACCCGAGAGGTGAATCACACGGTCAGCCATGTCGGCGATCACCGCGTTGTGCGTGATCACTGCGGTCGTCGTGCCGAGTTCGCGGTTGATCTTTTGAATGACCTCAAGCACGAGCACGCCCGTCTGCACGTCGAGGGCGCCGGTCGGTTCGTCGCACAGCAGCACGTCGGGCTGCTTGGCCACGGCGCGGGCGATCGCCACCCGCTGTTGCTCCCCGCCAGACATCTGCGCGGGAAAGTGATCGACGCGGTCCGCCAGGTCGACGAGCCCGAGTGCTTCGACAGGTTTCATCGGGTTGCTGGCGATTTCGGTGATCAAGCCCACATTTTCGCGCGCAGTGAGGCTGGGAATCAGGTTGTAGAACTGGAACACAAACCCAACGTGGTTGCGTCGATATCGCGTGAGACCCGCATCGTCGAAATCGGTCAATTCGCGGCCGCGATAGTAGACTGTCCCGGAACTGGGCGAGTCGAGTCCACCCAGGATGTTCAGCAAGGTGCTTTTGCCGCTACCCGAGGGCCCCAGCAGCACGACGAATTCTCCGCCATACAGATCGATGTCGACCCCCCGCAACGCGTGCACGTCGACCTCGCCCATATGATAGGTTTTCGTGACGTCGCGGGTCGCAAAGACGGATTCTAGCTTCGTGGGCGCCTGACCGCTCATCTGTTGGCCGCCTTTCGAGTTCTTACTCAATTTGCCTAGTCGCAATCTTACCGTGCCGACGAGCGGAGGCGATATCCCTGCCCAACAGAGTGTGGCTCGAGTCGCCAAATCTCAAAGCCGAACTAAGGTCAAATCCAACTGCTGTAACACGGCCAATCGGCGCTGTCTGATAGCAAAAATTCCGACTTTTCTGATTGCAGGGCTTGGGGCTACCGGGTGTCGTTGACACACCCGCTGCCGGGGATAGGATGAATGTGGAAGCGTGGCCGATTCGTCGGCGAAAAGTGCTATTTTTCGCCCCCGCGTGTCGTCCGGCTCGACAAAGATCGTGGGCGCTAGCAAGGACTGGCACGACCGAGGGTTCGCACTGCAGCGATCGCGCAAGACCCTGGTTGAAGAAATAGCCTCCCGTCAACAATTGACCAAGGTTTCCAACAGGGCCGCTGAGTGACGCGCACCCCTGCGGAGCGACCTCGCCGCAGCCCACACACATGTTTTCGCAGGCGGATGACCCACCGCATTTTCTAACGCTACTCTTGTCAGGCTGTCGGCATTGCTCGCAGCGATGACCTCAATCATTGGACTCAGGACATGCAACGCTATCGGATCAATTATCACTGGCTGATTGGGTTCTTTGTCAGCTGCTTCGTGCTGGCCGTCACTTCCTATTTCGTCTGGTCGTGGCAAGTCGAGCGAAAGGCAGGCCAATTTATTTCGAAGGCCGAAGAAGCACTTGCCGCCGAAGACTCACTGGAGGCCTTCCGAAACTTCTTTCGCTACGTGCAACTCCGCCCTGATGAAGACGAAGTGCGTATCAAGATGGCAAATTGCGCCGTCGAGGTGATCAAAGACCCGGACGAGCGTGACGAGGAGAGATATCATGCCTACCGCATGCTCACGCAAACCGTGCGTAAGACCGGCGACTCTAATTTGCGTCTGGAATTGGCAAAAATCACCAATGCCCAGGAATCGCTTAGCCTCGTCGAGGAGTTGTTAGCTGAAAACCCCCAAGACCCCGCGCTCGTATCGGAACTCAACGGCATGAAGATCCGATCGCTCTTTGCTGCTAAGAAGTTCGAAGAAGTACGCCGAGATGGATTGGAGTTACTGGGCTACGACAAGGTGACCGAAGAGTTCGACCCCGAGAAGTCCGTGCTGCAAGGCGAGACCGAAGTCTACGTGCTGCTGTCGCAAGTGTTGTTGACACGTGATAAGAACTCGGAGCTGGCTGAAAAAGTAATCGAACAGATGGTGGCCGCCAATCCTGACTCTGCCGAGGCCTATCTCCACAAGTCCAACTTCCTTGCCGGCGAGGATGAGTTTGACGAGTCGAAAGAGTTTCTAAACAAGGCTTACGAACTAGACCCCATCAATGACAAGATTCTGACCCGCCTAAGTCTTGTCGCGCTGGCCGATCCCAAATATCCCGGCGCGAAGATTGGCTTAGTGGAAGCGATCACCAATTTTGAGGATGCTGCGAAAGAGATTTCCGCCAAAGTGGCCGACAGCGCCGCGTATAAAGAGGCCAAAAAAGAGTTTGACGAAGCGATGTCCAAGTTCGAAGCCGCCAAGCCAAGCTACGAGGAGGCCAAAGCGAACTTTCAGACGGTGCGGACCAGTTTCGACGAAGCGGTGGCAACGGTCGCCTCGGATCTCTGGCAGCGCATGAGCCGAGCCAGGGAGCGTGATCAGGAGAGCTATACCGAAGCCAAAACGGAATTGGACAAAGCCCGTCAAGAGTACGAATCCGCCCTACCACACCCGGAAAAGGCTCTCGAATTCGCCACCAAAGGCTTAGAAGAACACCCCGATAACGTTCTGTTTTATCGGCTGCTGGCGCAAGCCCAGCAGAATCTGGGCGAAACTGAAGTCGCGCTGAAAACTCTCGATGACGGCATCAACAAGTTCAACAAGACCCAACGCATCGACTTGGTGCTTTACAAGATCGACCTCCTGCTGGGTGAAAAGGACTTTGATGGCATCGCAAAGGAGATCGAGCGGCTTAAGAATATCAATCTCACACGCGTCCAACCGATTATCGATTTTCAGAACGCACGGCTTGACTACACCAAACAAAACTGGGCCGATGCCTCCAAGAAGCTCAAGCGCGTGGAGCCGTTGCTATTCAACTTTCCACGCTACAAGACGATGGCTGCCACGATGCTTGGACTGAGCTATGAGCGCCAAGGCATGGGCGATCTCGCGCTGGGGGTCTATGAGAAGGTGCTGCAAGATTTCCCCGAGCACGCCATCGCCCAGCAAGGCAGACTGCGCGTGCTTGCCAAGAGAGGCCAAGTCGAAAGCGACGGCGTCCAGCTGGATGAGTTAGTGAGTAAAACGCTGGAACTGCCCGAGGACGAACAGGACTGGGCTGCTGTCGATGCTCTGGTCGATGAAATCAGCGAAGACAGAGAACTCAGCGTAGCCGCGACAAAACTGTTGCGTGCTAAAATCCTCAGCCGCAGGGGTCGCTACGATGAGGCAAAAGCGCTCATCCGAGAAGCCAATCGAACAGACAAGGAATCGCTCACGGATACGGACGAAGTCAACATCCTCTATGGGGCCATTGCCCTAGTGCTCTCCGATCCCAATCAAGGCGCACCGGCAGCCATGAAGCTGTTGGACAATCTGGAAGCTAAGTGGGGCAAATCGCTACGCTCGATCACCCAGCGTGCTGACCTGTTGGTAATACTAAATGCCGAGAATGTTGGGCAACAGCTGCGGGAGTTAGAAACGGAGGCCACGAATCTCACCGGCGAGAACGCGCTCGACGAGTCCACCACCTTGCAACTCTATGAAGTGCTAGGATCGCGGTTCGAGCGGTTGGGCAAGTACGAAGAATCACGTGAATACTATGAAAAGCTCGTTGAGCTGCTGCCCAACAGCTTACCGCTCCGCATGCATATGTTTGACTTATCGTTGCGTGAGAGCAATGTCGAAGCAATGGATGCTGCCCAGAAGAACATTCTGGATTTCGTGGGGAGCAAAACCCATCCCAACTACATCCTGACCGACGTCCGACGGCAAATCAATCGGTATGGCCGACGCGAAATCGATCGGAAAGAACTTGCGAAATCACGCGAGTTGTTGGATAGCGCCCTGCAAACACGCTCAGACTGGCACGAATTACATATCACTTATGGCCAACTTCTGTTGCTGCTCGGTGAAGATACCGGGCTGGCACTCCAGCACTTCAACGATGCGCTGGATTCAGGTCCGGCGCGGACGGGTGTCGTCGCGATACAAACCAAGCTACTTGCCGATCGTGGCTTGTATCAACAGGCACTGGAGCGCATGAGGATGCTGCAAAAAGAGTCTCGCGGGCGACTCTTGGGAAGAATACAGGCGGAAATCCTGATCAATACCGGCGACCTGCCAGCGGCGTTCAAGGCCGCACAGGAACTGGCGAAAGCACAGACGACAAATGCGAGTACTCAACTGTGGTACTCAAGAATCGCCCAACAGGCCGGTGAGTTGGACGAAGCGATTCGCTCGCTGAAGATCGCGTTGGAAGTCAATCCTTCGGACGCGGACAGCTGGATCCGGCTGGTAGGCCTCCACATCGAAGAGAAACGTATTGCCGACGTCGAAGACTTGATGCGCCAAGCACACTTGTCTTGCGATCCAGAGATCCTCCCGCTACTGACCGGTAAGTTCTACGAAATGCAGTCGCAGTGGCAACGCGCCGAGGCAATCTATCTGGCCTCTTATGGCGTCCAGGACACCAATCTTTCGGCAGCGCGTCGGATTGCAGATTTCTACCTGCTGTGGTCGAACAAAGACGAATCGAATGTCGGCAAAGCCGCAGTCTACATCAATCGAATCTTGAAAGCCGCCAACGACGGAATCGTCGAGGCCTCCGACCCCAACGTCGTGTGGGCGCGACGCAAAGCAGCGGCGATTTTGTCTGCGGATAAGAACTATCAAAACTCACTGAAGGCCGAACGCCTGCTGCGTCAAAGTGCCGCCGGCAGCGCGATGAATACCGCAGAAGCTTCGCTGCTGGCGAACATTCTGATTTCTCGCGATGATCCAAAATCTCTACTCGAGGCAAAACGGGTACTCACGCAATTGTCCGACGAGGGGCGATTGACCAAACAGGGCGGTGCGCAACTAGCGACTCTTCTGAGCAGAACCGGAGAGTGGGACAAAGCGAAATCGCTGCTCCGCGATTTGGTGACGCGCTTTTCCGACGACAGTAGTATTCGGGTGACCCAGATCAACCTACAGATCGAGCATGATGAGTTCCGCAACGCCGAACGCATGATCGAACGACTGCGTGATGTCGATCCGCAGAATCCGGCGCTCATCCAACTAAGTGCGCAGCTGGCTGCCGAGAGCGGAAATAAGGCCCAGGTTGAGCAGCTGTTGAGGTCGATACTGCCAAAGAATCAAACCACCCTGAACGCCAAGGAGCGGGCGCTTGTGTTTAGTATCGCCCAGTTGGCCGAACGCTACGGTGCGTACGATCTGGCCGAGCAACTGTACACCACAATCGCGCGATTCGATCCAAGCAAGCGTCTCGACCTTGCCGCGTTCCACGCGAATCACGGCGATTGCGACAAAGCCATCGAACTGATGAAACGCCTCCTCGAAGATCGTACGGATGCGGTCATTCAGATTGCCACCCGCATGATCAGCGTCCGCCGCGACGAGCACGGCGACAAGTACGATAAGGCTGCCGATCAGATTCTTGCGTATGGTTTGCGGGACGATCCTGATTCGGTAACGCGGCGGTTCGCCCGCGCAGAGGCATACCAGACTCAGGAAAAATACGAAGAGAGTATTAAGACCTACGATGAGGTCCTCAGCCGTAGCGATTTGTCGAGCACCTATCGCGCGCTCGCGATGAACAATCTCGGCTTCCAACTTGGCCTACTGGAACAGCGAGTCGACGAAGCCGAAAAAATGGTCAACGAGGCGATTGAAACGTTTGGCCCGGTGGAAGACATGCTCGACACGCGAGCGGTCGTCCGCATCGCGCAACAAAAGTACGACCTGGCAATTGAGGACATGACGCTGGCCCTCACCACCAGCAACGATCCGGTGAAGCACTTCCACTTGGCGAAAGCCTACATCCTCGCCGGAGATGGGCAATCTGCCATGACCGCGTGGGAGCAAGCCAAAAAGAATGGGTTCGAGAAAAAGCTATTGCCTCGGTTAGAAAGACCCGCGTTTGATGAAATCCGACAGAAAATAGAGAGCTTCCAGGGACAGAGCGCAAAGCTCTAGGTTGGCGGATCCCCGCTCCATTTGTTGTCCTTGAAGCTCGCCGCGATTAGTATACTGTTTCTTTGTCGTGAAACTGCTATTCAGGCGTATCCGTTTATTGGGAGCTGCGTGCTATGAAATCATTGTGCATCCACAAGCAAGACATGGCCGTCTGCTCAAATTCTGCTACTACCTGGGCTCTCCGCCGGATCGGCGTTTGCCTTGCTCTGGGTTGCCTGATGGTCGCGACGCCAGCGAGTGCACAATCGTCTTCAGCCCTGACGGCTGTTTATGGACGTGGTGTTCACGCCTACTTTGCTGGGAACAGCACGCAGGCTGAGCAGTACTTCACTGAAGTAATTCAGGCGGGTTCTAGTGACCCCCGCCCCTATTACTTCCGCGCCATTCTCCGTCTCGGGCAGGGTCGTCAATTCGAGGCCGAAAACGACATGCGCATTGGCGCCACGTACGAGGCCCGCAACCCCGGCGTGCAACACTCCATTGGTCGCGCTTTGCAGCGAGTGCAAGGCCCCTCGCGACGAACCCTCGAACAGTTTCGTCGCCAGGCTCGGCTTGATCGCGTGCAACAAGGACGACAGCAAACGCTTCAGCGCTACGAACAACTTCGACAGCGAGCACCAAACGTGCTGCGACAGGAATCCACGCTGCCGCTGAATCAGCCTGTGCAGCCTCCGCAACTGCCGCAAGCGGGCTCCGCACTCGAGGTGCCCGGTTCCGGCACCAAGCAGGCACCGGCCGGCGCCGTGCCGCAACCGATGCCGACCCAGAATTTAGCGACACCGCAGTCCGCCGCACCCACACCTGCTCAAGCAGCTCCACTCGGATCGGACACGAAGACTGAAGCAGCAGATCCGTTTGGCGCACCAGCTCCGGTGACGCCAGAGGACGATGACCTATTCGGCAGCGACGTCGAAAGCACAACACCGGCTCCGGCACCAGCGGCCGCAGAAGCGGATCCGTTCGGCGAGTTGCCTGCACCCGCCCCCAGCGAAGACGATCCGTTTGGTGCCAGTCCAGCAGCCGAAGAAATGACTGAACCTGCCGCGACGCAGGACGATATCTTTGGTGAATCCGCAGAGCCTGCGGCGGCCGACGATGATCCGTTTGGCGAAAGTGAGGACACCGCCCCTAGCAACGACGATCCGTTCGGTGAAAGCGAGGACGCTGCTCCTGCTGGCGATGATCCGTTCGGTGAAAGCGAGGAAGCTGCCCCCGCTGGCGACGATCCATTTGGCGAAAGTGAAGACGCAGCCCCTAGCGATGATGATCCCTTTGGCGAGTCCACCGATGCTGACATGGAGTCGCAAGACGCCGTAGACGAAGCCCCCGCAGACGAGCCGCCCGCAGATGATGACCCGTTCGGCGAATCTTCCTCAGAGGAAGACGATCCCTTCGGCGAGTCGAGTTCCGAGAGCGAAGATGATCCGTTTGGCGAATCGAGTTCTGAGAGCGGCGACGACCCGTTCGGCGAAGATTCCGATGCAGGCGATGATCCCTTCGGCGAAGACTCAGATGCAGGCGAGGATCCATTTGGTGAAGAAATGGATGACGACAGCGGATCGTCGGACGAGGAGTCATCCGGAAGCGACGAAGAAGCCGACGATCCCTTCGGTCCCCTTGGCGGCGCAGCTCCAACAACTGGCCAGTCCACTCTGGTCGCGAAACCGACAATCACTCCAACCTCCAATGCGGCGAATGCCACATCGGGCGGACAGCTCTTTTTCGCCCTCGGTCAATGGCTAGGTTCGCGCGGCAGCGGCGTTACAGGCCCCCAGCAAGGCGATCCGTCGATCGCGATGGCAGACTTTCAGCTTGGCCCAACGGAGTCGAACTCGGCGAGTCCCGCCAGCGCCGAATTGGACGCCGAAGACGACCCCTTCGGTCAAGCGAGCACATCGTCGTCGAATTCTCCCGCTGGCGAAGATCCGTTTGCCGACGATCCCTTTGCTGAGGACCCCTTCGCAACGGAGTAGCGTCGCGTTGCATGTTTGATTGCCAGACGTCACGGTCGTGTGGCTCGTTTCCTGTTCACCATTGAACCGTCCATCATGCTACGTCCTCCACGTCACGCTCCCGCTCCGCCGCCGTCCGCTTTCTCAATCCAACGACGGACTGGCTCGATCGCCAAGTTCCTCTCTCTGATGTCCATCGTGGTGCTACTTCCGGGGTGCGCCGGATCGGCAACAAGCACATCGAATGCACCTGTGGCTGCAGAGCAAAAGAGCCCGGACGCAGAATTCGAATGGGGCATGAAGCGACTAGAACGCGCGCTTCGACTCTCTCGCCCCAGTACTTCCGATGGCATGTATACCGAACGAAGTATGGACTACGAGCTGATCGCCCCCAATGGCGAGACCGATTACTACACGGCTAAGGTCACCATCACGACGCAAACAGAGTTCATCCACGGCAAGCGAGAATCCAATAAGAAGACCGACGAGAAGAAGGCCGAATCCCAACAAGAGCCAGGCTACGAAGATCTGCTGGCAGATGATTCGGAAAAAGTTGACACTGCCGCCGGCGTTCCGGAAGCGGGCCCCGAGGCTCCCAAGGCGTTCGCCGCAGCTGTCGAGCCGCGTAGCATTGCGAATGAATCAGAGTTCGAACTCGCCTATCTCGAAGAAAAATGGCAGCTTCAGACCAAGCCGGAACATAAGTACGAACAGCTGTGGTTTGAGTACGCCTTTCCATAACAGCAATCGAACGACGTCGATTACTCGCTGTTTTGCGAAGTGCTTGCCAGTGGCTGCGTCTCGACGTCAAATCGCCACGTCCACTCATCGAAATACAGATTGTGGCCATCGATTTCAACTTCACCACGCTGAAAATCGTTGGGCTCGCTGCGGAAGCTGATCTTCTCCGGCTCCAACTGTCGGGCGTAATCAAGATTGACGATCATGCGGTAGGGGTCCATGTGCCCGCAAAGAAAGTTTTGCACGCGCGGATCGTCATGCTTGCGAACGCCATATGAGGCATCGACCGGCAGCCAGCCCCACGGCTCGACGTAGATCTCCGACCAGTCATGCATGTTTTCTTGTCCTGGCTTGGTTTCCCAGCCCGATTGCCAACGAGCCGGTACGCCTGCCGCGCGACATAGCGTAATGAACGTCATCCCTTGCACGCCACAATCGCCGCGTCGCGCCTGCAGTCCCTTGGCTGAGAGGTTCGGAATGATGCAGTACTCCATCTCACCGCACCAGGGGATTTGCTTGGAAACCCAGCGAAAGATGCGAACCGACTTCTTCAGCGGATTGGTCTCGTCACCGACAATCTCAGCCGCCAGTTTGCGCACGGTCGTCGACAGCTCAATATGTGGCAGTCGCTCCGCTGTGTAGCGTCGATAGAGCTCATCCTCGGTATCGTACGGCTCCACCTGAGACGGATCGGTTTTAGGACAGTACGCGCTGGTGACGAACTCAAACTCTGCACCAAAACTTGGAGCCGTACTCGCATCGTCGATGGTCTGCTCGAAGTAGAGCGTCCGATGGGGCGCTCCGTTTGCCGCGATTGTCGTCACCGGCGGGTGGCTATCGATGAGCTTCACATCGCGTTGCTGGCGGTAGTCTTGCGGAAAGGGTAGCCAGGCACGGACGACAGCGCCCGGCTTGACGCGCGGATTCTGTGGCTTGACCGTCAGTTGGTAGCTGACGCG
>JANQQA010000145.1 GCA_028285205.1 Bythopirellula sp.
GAATCACCGAACGCGTGACGGTGAGTTCAAGGGCTGAGTGGATTGCCCCTCCGTCAGTTCCACTTCGATTTCTCACGAAAGCGCTTTCGGAAACCGATAGGTCCGTGAATCTCTCCGAGTAAATCGCCCCGCCGCGACCGTTTTGAGTATGGTTGTCTTGAAAGAGGCTCCGCTGGACATCAATCGTTGCCGATGCCTCGCTGCCAACCGCTCCACCGTCAACGCCAGCGCGATTGTTGGCGAACACGGTATCGGTGATCGTCAAGACCGAGCTGCTTTGGGCGGGCTGCACCCAGATTACACCCCCGCTGCCTTCTCGGCTCTCGTTGTTTTCGAAGCGCACATCTGCGATCATTGCATTGCTGCCCGCCAAGTAGATCGCTCCGCCATTAAGACTCGCGAAGTTCGAGCCAACTTCGCTTTGCTCAATGGTGACCGAACTGCCTTCTGCCCAGATCGCTCCACCGGAGACAACGTTGCTGTTGTTATTTCTTTCAATCGTGGTGTCGTGAATGTGCACGTTGGCGTTTGTAGCCAGGATTCCGCCACCGCGCAACGTGACATTGTTTTCGCTGATTTCGCTGCCCTCGATGGACAATGTTCCATCCTCAACCCAGATCGCGCCCCCGCTCGTATCTTGCGCTCGGCCAAGATTGCGTAGCAGCGCGCTGTTGCGGATTGTTAATTCACCGCCGCTCTGTGCGATCCCCATTCCCCGCGTGCCATCGAAGTTTACGATTCCGTTGTTACGAATTTCGCTGTCGTCGATTTCAGCCTGCACGCCCCGCAAGCGTAGGCCTGCACCTGACCGGGTCGCGCCGTTGAACAGCAGAATACTTTCCCGAAGATCTAGCGAACCCCCGCTAGAGTAGATTCCTCCACCTTCCAGACCTAGATTGCCGTCAATTCTCGAGTCGACGATGGTGGTCGCATCGTTGATGAAGCCAAGTCCGCCCCCGAATCCAGTAGCTTCGTTTTGCGTGACTTGGCTATTTACGATCGTTGTGGTTGCGCCGCGGACCGACCACAGTCCGCCTCCGCCTCCGTCAGCCACGTTGCCGACGATCGTCGAGTCTTCAATCCTCAGGTCGGCACCGCTAAATAAGCGTATCGCCCCACCATTGGCTCCGCTGGCATTGTCTTCCAGGTGCACATTGCTGAGATTCACGCGCGCCCCGAGCATCAGCCCTCCTCCGTCGCGTCCCGCATAATTGTCGATGATCCTTACGTCCGAGAGCGCTAGATTAGTGAACGAGTGGATCGCGCCACCTTCGCCCGGCGTGTCCGCTCCCGTGAGCGCAACTCCGCTGATGGCTACATCGATCGAAGGTCCTCGGCCACTTGTAGCTAAGAAAATGCGACTGCCATCGCCATTGTTTTCGTCGGGGGTAGGATCACTTCCGCTCGCATCGATCGTAAGTATGCCGGAGCCTGGGCCAATCAACGAAAGTTCGTCTGAGATCACGATCTGACCCTCGGTGAGAACGATCGTGGCCGTATCGTTGCCGCCTAGATCGAACACGATCTCATCGTGCCCCGGTACGGTGTTCGCTGCGAAGATCGCTTCGCGAAGCGATGTCCGTCCGTCGTTCAGGTCGACGATGTCTTCAAACGTATTGACCGTGACGACTGCCAGCATGCGCCGATGTTCTAGGTTCTCGCAGCGAAGGATCCTACCTGCGCGCCATCCTCGGCGATCGTGAAGGGGCGAACCGGCTCGGTGCTTGGGTTTGAATCTTCTGGCGGCCATCGATCAACTCCTTGATTTTCTTTCGAACGTCTCTAGCCAAGGGACGAGTTGCCGCAAGCGAATGGCCCGCGCGACGACTCTGCTGCAACCCACATCCCGTTATGACCGCAAACCTCTCCGTACACCCCTCAAATCCAATACATCCGTAGCGGAAAAATCAGGCCTGAGAGCTATAATGATGCTAGGCAGAATTTGCTGGAAACTGACTACTCTTCGCGGGGTTTTGCATCGTACTTTGCGGTGTTAACTAATTGGCCGAATCCTACTCAGCGACCATGTGATAAGTGCGCCTCGCAGCGGCCCCGCTATGCAAAAGTTGAGCAACTCTCACCGCAGAACAATCCACCAGCCACTGCCAGGGTATGGTCTGCGCGGGCGCGTCTCGACGCGCGGCTTTACGCTTGTCGAGTTGCTGGTGGTGATTGCGATCATTGGGATCATGGTTCTGTTGCTGTTGCCGGCAATCCAGGCCGCGCGAGAGGCTTCGCGGCGGAGCAGCTGTAGCCAGTCGGTACGGCAGTTGGGAATGGCAGCGCTGCAATTCGAAACTGCTCGAGGCCACTTTCCCACCGCGAGCGAGGATGGGCTCAATCTCAGCCAGCACGCACGTTTGCTGCCCTACCTGGAGCAGCAGGCACTTTGGGAGCGTTTGCAGCTGCAAGCTGACCAGCAGCAAGACACTACTCAGCTGGAAACACTGGCCATCTTTCTATGCCCGTCTGATCCCGCGGAGGCAACATTCGATCAGATCGCGCGAAATAACTTTCGCGCCAATTCCGGGACAAACCTTGGCCGCTGGGATCAGATTCTCATGCAAGAAGACAATGACGGAGTTTTCGTCGCAGGTTTTGAAGTACGCACCGAGCAAATCACCAGCGGCTTGTCGAAGACCGCGCTATTCTCAGAAATGGCAATGGGTGACGACCAACCAGATCAGGTCAGTCAATTCGGGGACTGGTTCTTCGCATCTGGAGGGCGAAACGCGGATCAGTTCTTTTTGAACTGCAGCAGGATCCAACCGTCGGCGGCAATTGGACAGGGAGCGCAGTTCAGCCTCTCGGGTCGGAGTTGGGCGCTGGCCACACTCAACAACTCCAGATACAACCATCTCATGCCACCAAACACCCACAGTTGCATGACCGGCAGTAGGCGGTCGACAGATGGACCGGCTGCGGACAGGGCGGTGTTGAATCAGGGCGCCGCAGGTACAGCCACCAGTTGGCACAACGGTGGGGTGAACGTCGTCTACGCGGACGGACACGTGGAGTTTGTCAGCGAGGAGATAAGCGTCATGGTCTGGCGCGGAATCGGCTCGCGAAGCTCAGAAGATGCAGCTGCAGTCGGACGGAATTGATCTAACTCCGCTCAGTTTGCCTCGTCTTGCACCGCCTGGAGCCGACCTAGCGCGGTGAGAAGCTGCGTCCGAAACTCTGGCTCCGTCGAATCTTCCAAGAGTGCTTGCAAGACACCAATAGCCTTTTCGCGTTTTTCAGCGCCTTCAGGATAGCGCTGGGTGTTGATCCAATCGTTTCGAATCAGGATCTCCACACAACGCCGCTGTTCCGGTACGTACTTGCTCTCCAACATTTGCGTTTCCAGATAAACCAGGTCCCGATCGAGGTAGGTCATCTCCTTCGGATCCGCAATGATCAGCTCCGCCAGCAGCTCACGCCGCTCGGCGTTCTTGATTTCCAGTTCCAGTTGCAATTGTTGGACGACGTTCTCGTTTTGCTGGCTCTCGGCCAGGCGCAGACCCCAAGACCAGGCGCCAAAAACAGTCGCCGCGAGAATTGCGGCAAATGCGATCGTCGGCCGAGGATTCCTGCGAATCCACCGCACGGCGCGCTCGACAAACGAGACTCTTCGACTGTGAATCGGACGTCCCGACTCAATCCGCGCCAGCTCGTCCGCCAATTCGCCGCACGAAGTGAGTCGGTCGGCAGGTCGTTTCTGTAGACAGCGGTCGATCACAATTTCGAGATCTTTGGGAACATTCGCTCGCAGCAGCCCGGGACGCCGGTAGGCGGCATCGCAAATGTTGCTGCACAGGTGCAGGTCGGTGGCTCCCTGAAACGGCAACTCGCCGGTTAGCAATTCATACAGCACAACGCCCAAGCTCCACAGATCGGTCCGTTCACCGATGAGTTCCTGTGCACCCGTTGCTTGTTCCGGACTCATGTAGTCGAGCGTTCCGATGCGCGCTGCTAATGAGCGCGTGGCATCGGCACCCACCGCCAATGCCAGACCAAAGTCGGTCAGCACCGGCTGATTCTCGCCGGTGATCAAGATGTTGGAGGGTTTGATGTCTCGATGGATAATGCCCTGCTGGTGGGCATATTGAACGGCCATCGCCAGCTGGCGAACGAAGGCAACGATTTCTAATGGGCTCTTGCGGGTGAATTCGTCTAGCCGCAGTTTGAGGTTGTCGCCATCGACAAGTTGGTAGGCGATGTAGGTGACCCCGGCCGTATTACCCGAATCCCACACCCGCGCGATATTCGGATGATCAAGCGAGCCCGCTGCCTTGGCCTCGCGGAAGAACTCCTCCAACTCTCGCCCAACGAGTTGATGTGCAAACCGAGGGACCTTCAGCGCAACCTGCCGCTGATGCCGCGTGTCCCAAGCTCGAAAGACGAGCCCAAAACCGCCGTCGCCGATCTTCTCCAGTTGCTGAAAATGTCCTAGCGAATTCGCGGAGAGCGTTAGCGAATGATTGCCAGCCTCCCCGACGCCCAGCACGCTTTCGACCACGGCGCTGCTGTTGGGGAAGCGATCGAGTAGTTCGCGACGAAGCTGCTCGGTGTCGGAGGCGCGCTCGCGCCAGTGCGTCTCGATCCTCAGCAGTTCGCGCAAGAGTACGGACCGCAGCGGGTCTTGGATACCTTGCAGATAGTCATCAATTTTTGGCCAGCTCTGCTGTTGCCAGGCAGATTCGAAATCGTCGCAGAGCTGATCCAATTGTTGCCGCTGAGCGGCAGTGAGCGTCGCTTCGTCCAGGGTGCTGGATTCTTCCGTCACTGCGCTGCCAACTCTGAGGGATAGTCGTCGGACAATTGTTCGCGGATTCGGCGTCTTTTGCGTTCTACGGTGGCAATCGACAATTGCATCTGCTCGGCGATTTCCTCATTGGTGAGCCCTTCGTAGCGAAGCACTAGTATGGTCCGCAGATCAGAATCGGAAAGCTTGTCCAGCAACTTTTGAATCTGCTCAGTTGCGATCTCTCTGGTGGAGGGAGTCTCTTGCTCGCCCTGAAACCGATCGAAACCGCCGTTGCGACGACTATCCATCGGCGAAAAAATCGAATTTCCGCGGATCCGCCCTCCGCCACGTTTCTGGGCCGTCTGACGTCGAATCGCATCGACGACCCGATCTCTGGTCAGCTGCGTTAAGATGAGCAACAGACCCGAGGACTCGCGAATCTGCGCGAATTCGCCCTGCTGTGCGCGAGCGTGAAATGACTGCAAGACGTCGTTGGCGATCGCGTACTCATCGATCACGCGAAGCGGAAAACTGCCAAAACGTCGGCGAGCAATCGCGGCTAGCTTTTCGTAGTAAAGCGTGCAGAGCGACTCCACCGCATCGGGCTCGTTGGCCTCGAGCTTGGCGAAATAGTTGGCGATATGTTCTGAATCACTCAGCAAATCACGGTTCCACAAACACCCTCAGACCGGGAAAATGACGATCTTTCCAGTATAGCAAGAAATCGAAACCTGAAACGCAGCCAATCAAATTCTTCGCAGTCGCCGTAAATGTTGCGGCAAGATACTAGGACAAGATTTCGTGCACTACGTGCCCGTGTACGTCGGTCAGGCGGAAATGCCTACCCTGGAACTTGAAGGTCAGTAGCTCGTGGTCGATGCCCAGTTGCGATAGCACGGTCGCCTGCAGGTCGTGGATGTGCACCTTATCTTTCACGATGTTGTATCCAAATTCATCTGTCTGACCATAGGTGAAGCCCGGTTTCACCCCTCCGCCAGCCATCCAGATCGTAAAACAATTCGGGTGGTGATCACGTCCGTGGGTGCGCTGATTATTGATATCGCCTTGTCCGTAGGGGGTACGGCCAAATTCGCCGCCCCAAATTACCAACGTGTCTTCGAGCATCCCGCGTTGCTTCAGATCTTTGACCAGCGCTGCTGAGGCTTGGTCTGTATCGTAGCATTGTTGTTCTAGTTGGGTTGGCAAGTTCGTATGCTGATCCCAGCCCGAGTGCAAGAGCTGGATGAATCGCACGTCCTGCTCCGCCAAACGACGGGCCATTAGGCAATTGAACGCAAAGGTCCCGGGTTGTGTACAATCGGGTCCGTACATATCGAGCACACTTTGCGGCTCGTCACTCAGATCGGTCAAGGCGGGCACCGACGTCTGCATGCGATAGGCCATCTCGTACTGAGCAATGCGGGTAAGCGTTTCGGAGTCTCCGCTTGCTTCGTACTGCAGACGGTTCATCTCGCCAATCGTATCGAGAATCTTCCGTCGCGTAGCGGCCTTCATGCCCTGTGGATTCGATAAGTAAAGCACTGGATCGCCGCCGCTGCGAAACTTGACACCTTGATGTTTGGTGGGCAGGAATCCACTTCCCCAATAGTAATCGTAAAACAACTGCCCACAGCTTCCCTCGCGGTCGCGCGACGTCATCACGCAGAAGGTCGGCAGATCTTCGTTCGCGCTTCCCAGGCCGTAGGAAAGCCAGGCGCCCATACTTGGTCGCCCCGGCTGCTCGCCGCCAGTGAGCAGAAAGGTCATCGCCGGCGCGTGATTCACGGACTCGGTCCGCATCGATTTTACAAAGCACAGATCATCGACGATGCTCGCGGTGTGCGGCAGGAAATCCGTCACGGATGCGCCGCAGTCGCCGTGTTTCCGAATCGGGACTCGCGCTCCCAGGCACGGCTGGCCCTTACCGGCCGTCATCGTAGAACTCTGCTGCCCCATGTGAATCGAGGCGGGGATCTCCTCGCCGCGCAACTTGGCCAACAGCGGCTTGTGATCGAACAGATCCACATGGGATGGCGCCCCCGATTGCATCAGGTAGATGACACGCTTTACGCGCGGCGTGTGGTGCGGCAGTCCAGCAAGTCCACCTGCGTTCGCCCCAGCGGCCAGTGTGTTCGACGCACCAGTAAGCTGGAAAAACGCAGCCATTCCCAGCCCTAAACTCGACCGGCCGAGGAATTGGCGCCGTGATTCCAGAGCCAATCTTTTGTGTTGCGGTGAATCAAACATTGATGAACATTGCCTGCGTTTGACTTCGCTGGTTTATCCCTTTGTGACCACTTCATCGAGATTAAGAATCGCGTTCATCACGCATGTATACGCAGCGAGTTCTGCCTCGTCGAACTGCTCTTCTCGCGGGTGCTCTCCAACAGCGAGCAGAGTCTTGGCCGCCTCCGGATCCTCCTGGAAGTCTCGAAGAAAGTCGCGATACGCTGCTCGAAGTTTGTGCGACTCGACCTCTGTGGCATGACGCGATGTAGCGAGGCGGAAGGCAAGTTGAATGCGTGCCTCCGTATTGTTCGCTGCAGACATGACGCGCTGGGCGAGCACCCGCGCCGCTTCGACATACGTCACGTCATTCAGTGTCGTGAGCGCATGCAGCGGGGTATTCGTCAGCGACGGTCGAACCGTGCACATCTGCCGAGCCGGGTTGTCGAACAATACCGTCGGGCCCACGGACCGCCGCCAAAAGATATAGACGCTCCGACGGTACAACTCTTCACCCTGCCCTTGCTTGTACTTGATCTTTCCCAAGCTGAAGTCCGACCACACGCCCAGCGGCTGATAGGGCATTACGCCAGGTCCGCCAATCTTGTTGACCAACAAGCCGCTCACCGCCAAGGCCTGATCTCGCAACGCTTGCGCCGAGAGTCGAAATCGCGGTCCACGCGCGAGCAGTCGATTTTGCGGATCACTCTGGACTAACTCGGCACTCGCCTGAGAACTTTGCTGATACGTCGCCGAGAGGACGATGAGCTTGTGCAGATGTTTGACATTCCAGCCTGACTGAATGAACTCAGTGGCGAGCCAATCAAGTAGCTTCGGATGACTGGGAAGATCGCCCTGCACACCGAAATCTTCGCTCGTTTTTACAATGCCGGTGCCGAAGAAGTGTTGCCAATAGCGATTCACCGTCACGCGCGCGGTCAGAGGATGGTCGGGCCGCATCAGCCAACGCGCTAACGTCAGACGGTTTTTCGACGCACCGTCGACAAGCGGTGGCAAACAGCCAAATACATCGGGGTGAATCTGCTCACTCTCATCAGGATTATTCCAGATGCCGCGTACAAGGCGAAAAGTGTTGCGAGGCTGTTTGCGTTCTCGCATCACCATCGTGTAGAGCTGCTTGCCTTCGATTGCTTCGATCGATTTAGTGAGCTGCTCAATTTGTTCACGAAAGGGTGCCTCGCGGTCGAGCTGCGCTTGCTGCGCGCTGGTCGGTTGTTCGCTTGCGGTGCCGGCAGCGGGCACTTTGCGAAGCGCGGCGATTTCATCCTCCACGCGGGCAATCTCTTTGCGAAGTCTCGCTATTTCCTCGCGCTGCTCGTCTGTGGGCAGAGCCATCACCGGTTTGGCGTTTCCCCCCGCGTCGACGCCGCCGTGCTCGTCAATCGTGTTGAAGTACGCGTAGAGCTGATAGAACTCTTTTTGGCTGACCGTGTCGTACTTGTGATCGTGGCAGCGCGCACAGCCAACCGTGAGGCCCATCCAAACCGTGCCGGTGGTTTCCGCACGATCGACCACATACTCGACCCGCGACTCCTCCGCGTTACGCCCACCTTCACCGTTGAGAGCATGATTGCGATGAAACCCCGTGGCGATGAGCTGATCTTGCGTCGGATTCTCCAACAGATCCCCTGCCAGTTGGTTGATCGTGAACTCGTCGAACGGCATGTTGTCGTTCATCGCTCGGATCACCCAATCGCGCCATGGCCACATCGTACGGGTGCGGTCTTGCTGATAGCCGTTGGTGTCCGCGTAACGCGCCGCGGCCAGCCAAGCTAGCGCCATGTGTTCACCGTATCGCGGCGAAGCAAGCAGGCGATCCACGACACGCTCGTAAGCCTCGGGCGACTCGTCGGCCAAAAAATCGTCGACTTCTTCGAGCGTCGGCGGCAGGCCGGTGAGATCAAGCGTTACGCGCCGAATCAGCGTCTCACGACTCGCCCTCGGCGACGGCACCAAATTACGCGATTCCAGCCGAGCCAGTGTGAAATAGTCGATACCCACTCGCGGCCAGTCCGCTTCTCGGACTTCCGGATAACCTTCGCGTTTTGGCGGGACAAACGACCAGTGCTTTTCCCAAGCCGCGCCACTGGCGACCCAACGCCTCAAGACTTCGATTTGCTGCGGCGCGAGTTGCTGCTTCTCGTCGGGCGGAGGCATACGCTCATCGGGGTCATCACTGGCAATACGACGAATGAACTCACTCGAATCCAAATCCCCAGGCACAATGACGTACTCTTTGGCAGCCTCCTCCTGGTCCAACCGCAAATCAGCTGCTCGTTGAGCTTCGTCTGGTCCGTGGCAGTGATAGCAGGTATTCGACAGAATCGGACGTACGTCGGCGTTGAAGTCCGGTGCCTGAATGTCGGCGGCTTGGCAGCACAGAACCTGAGCGCACAGGAGTATCAAGCCACCGGCAGCTCGAGATGTTGGTACTCGCAAACGCATCTTTGTCGAGGAATCCGAAGTGGAAGCGGCTGCGGATTGGGCCAGTCGTGACAGTGTGTGCCGACTCAAACGCTTATCGCCCTATTGTCCCATCGTCGGTCGAATGGTTCAAGCAGCCCGGTGGCTGCAAGTAGTGTGAATCGATATGACCCGAGAGTTGGGAAGACATGTTCATCAGGACAGAGCGGAAGCGGCCGTGAGTGTCGTTGCCGCGGACGAGCTACTCTGTCGCGACCGTCGCACGCGTCGCACCAGTCGAGATCCCGCCATCAACCAGCAGCGTCTGACCTGTGATGTACTGGCTCGCATCCGACGCGAGAAACACGACCGCACCGCGCAAATCACCGGGTTGACCGGGTCGCCGCAATGGGATGCGGTCCACCAAATAGTCAAGCCATTCTTGATTTTCGTACAACACTTTGTTTTGCTCCGTACGAAACCAACCGGGTGCCAGGCAGTTGACAGTTACCCCGCTGGGTCCCCAATCATCGGCGAGACTCATCGTCAGCTGCTTCACGCCGCCCCGACTCGCGCAGTAAGGACCCAGTCCTGCATACCCGGCCACTGAGGTCACCGAACCGATATTGATCACACGCCCTGAACCGCGCTCGACCATGCCGCGCCCGATTGCCTGCGCAACGAAGAAAGTGCCACGCAAATTCGTATCGAGCACAAGATTCCAATCGTCCCATGTCACGTCGAGCGCGGGCTTGCGAACATTGCAGCCCGCGTTGTTGACGAGAATATCAATCCTGCCGTACGCCTCGATTGCGTTGGCCGCCATCTGCTGAATGCTCTCGTGGTCACGTACATCCAGCTGCAACGGAACCGCGCGACGACCGAGCGATTCGATTTCACTTTGGAAGTCAGCCAGCGAATCGACGTTTCGGCTGGTAATCACTAAGTCAGCGCCGGCGGCCGCCAGCGCTCGCCCAAACTCCTGCCCAAGCCCACGACTGGCACCCGTGACGATGGCAACTTTACCGGTGAGATCGAATGGATTGTCAGACACGGTCCAGGTTCGCAAAGGGGTTATGGCTTCAACACAACTTTCATCAGCCCCGCCTCCCGCCGGTACAACCGGTCAAACCACTCGGGACCTTCTTCCAGCGGAGCAAAAGCGGATAGCAGCGGGGCAACATCGATCGCTCCATTAGCCATCAACTCTATGCACTTGGGATACTCACCGGCCGACGCACAGGAACCCTGCAGTGTGATCTCTCGCGTCACGACCGACTGCAGCGGGATTTCCACGTTAGGAGCGATGTTGCCGACAAGCGTCACAGCACCGCCCTTGCAAGCCGATTCGATGGCCGTTCGGATCGTCGCGGAAGTGCCCACCGCTTCCAGCACGATCGATGCACCAACTCCATCCGTAAAGTCGCGAATCATCGCAACTGCGTCCGACACGTTTGCATTCACGAGTTTGGCAGTACCGAACTGCTCGGCCAACTGCAACCGAGCGTCATCGACGTCGACGGCGATGATGTTTTCACATCCAGCAGCACGTAACGCTTGCACAATCAGCAGTCCGATCATCCCGACGCCAACGACCACCGCTGTACGATCGGACGGAATCGGCTGTCCGTCGGGCGTGTGCATCCCGACGGCATGCACAGCGACCGACACCGCTTCGATCAGCGCCGCCTGCTCGAAGGGCAACTCATCAGGCAACTGATAAACGATTCGCGCAGGCACCGCGACGAACTCCGCGAAGGCCCCATGTCTGCGATAATCGCCGCAGGAAACACCGAGGACTTGGCGATCGTCGCAGAGGTTTACCTGGCCGCGTTTGCAGAAGTCGCACTTACCACAGAAGACCGTCGAGTCAAAAGTGACGCGGTCGCCTGGCGCGCTGTCTGCGACCTCGGTCCCAACCCGCTCGACGACGCCCGCTGCCTCGTGCCCCATGACCAGCGGGGCGATCCGCCGTCCGGAACTGCCGTCGTACCCGTGAACATCGCTACCACAAATGCCGCAGGCTGCCACCCGCACCAGCACGGTGTCGTCGTGCAGTTCCGGCTCCGGAAGCTCGGCGATCTCAAGTCGCATTTCCTGGGTGAGCAGCAGTGCTTTCATGCGCGGTAAGTTCTTCGGCAGTCTGAGTTGGTCTCGTTATGTCGTGACCGGCGCCAGCGGCAGCACACTTGCCACACCGACGGTGATCAGCATCGCCGTCAGCGCGACGATCGCCAGAATCACTGTCCATGTTTTTAACCCTTCGCTCTCGGTTAATCCACCCATGCGGCAGAACAGCCAGAAGCCACTATCGTTCATCCACACGCCGAACAGTGCTCCGCAGCCAATCGCCTGGGCGAGATAGACGGGATTGAAATCGAGTGGCTGTCCTTCGATCATCGTCGCCAGCATGCCGCTGGCAGTGATCATCGCGACGGTCCCCGAGCCTTGGCTGACTTTTATCAAACTGGCAATCCCAAACGCCAGCCACAGCAGCGCCGTCCCACTTGCTTCGGCCGACGTCAACGAGTCCTTAATCGCTGGTCCGATTTCTGCCACCTTCAGCATCGCTCCGAACGCGCCGCCGGCGGCAGTGATCAGCACAATCACGCCTGCACTCATGAGCGCTTCTTCGACCAGGGTGGAGACATCTGCCCGCGATGGTCTCTTGAATCTTACGAATACTACCAAGGCAATCGCGGCTGCGAGCAACAAGGCAAAGTTTGGGTTACCGAGCAAGGCGGAGATCTCGGCCGCGTCGGTGAGTAGCGCACTGGCTGGATCACTTTCCGACAACCGTTTGAAAATCGTCTGCGAGGCGACCAGCAACACCGGCAGAACGATGGGCAGCGAGGAAAGGAACAAGCCCGGCGAAGCACTAGCTGATTCCGCGGCCGGCGAAGTGGATTTCGGTTGTTCCTCGATCTCCGGTGGATTCGCCAGGGAGACCACACGATCGAGCCAGCCGGCGACCAACAGGCCCACCCCCATCGCGGGTAGACCCACCGCGATACCGATCATCATCATCAATCCGACATCAACACCCAACTGATCCGCGACGAACAGCGGCCCCGGCGTCGGTGGCACCAACGTATGCGCGACCGCGCCGCCCGCGCCGATCGCGAGCAGGAACTTGAGATAGTTGCGCTTTGTTTGCTGGAACAGCGAACGCGCTAGCGGTACCAACAGAAAAAAAACCGTGTCAAAGAACACGGGAATGGAGAGCGTGAACCCGCTTGCAGCCAGCGCCGTGGCTCCGCGCTGCTCGCCGAACAGGCTGAGCATCGCTTGCACGATCCGATCTGCCGCGCCCGACGCTAGCAGGCAAGCCCCAATGATCGCCGCCATCGCGATGGGAACGCCGATCTTGCCGGCCGAGACACCGAATGCCGTCGCGACGCGCGGAATCTTCTCGCTCAGTTCGCCAGGGGCAAGCAGACTCACGACAATCGCCACCGTAATCAGCGCGACGAACGCATTCAGTCGCAACACCAGGATCAGCCCCAGCACCAGAGCGACTGCGATAGCGAGAATGACGAGTGGTGGCATCACGTGAAGTTACTGAGGTTGTCGTCCTGATCTAGGCGTAGCTACAAACCGCGTTAGCCCAGCACCTTCTCGCCGCCATTCTCCGCCTGCTGCAACGTAACTGGCCAGCCGGGGAACTGGTTCTCCGGGTTACCGTCGGTCGCGTCGACGAGGAAGCGGAACGACTCGATCCGATAAGTCCGCTGCTGGGTATCGATCGTCACGAGTCCAAGGCCGCTGCCCTTTTGATGTGCGCGCTCGTAGCGATTTTTCTTCGTCGCAACTTCAGGGTTCCCCACCGCGTAGACATAAACCTTGTTGCCAAACCCATCGAGGAATTCGCCCGTGTGCGGCAGTCCATGCTGGGGTCGGTTCTGGTGCGGCATGCCAACTTCATCGGGCACCCACCAGCGCGGGTAGCCAGCACCGATCGCTGGCGTGCAGAACGACCAGTTGCTGTCGCGTTGCTCATTGACGCCGTACTGGACAAGCGAAGTGAGATGCTGATCGCCGTTGATGTGCAAGGCTTTCGACGGACGCAGGATGTCGATCGCACGATTGCGAGCCGTTTGCGGCCAGGCTCCCGAATCGAGATCCGCCTTCAAGTATCCATCCCGCCGGCCATGCTGGGTTGCCACACCAGCAAAAACCGTCTGACTCAGTAGCACCTTCATCGTGTGTCCGCGCCAATCACTGCCCCACTGGCGGAGGAACTCCTCTTGCCGCTCACCCAGCAGTACGAGTCCCGGCTTGTCGAGCGGCAACGTGTCGAATTCGGGATCCGCGACGTGGTCGGCACGCCCCGGCCCACTGTCGACGCGCCGGGGACCACTCTTCCACTGCCGATCACCGAGGATGGCAAAGCTTACCCCGCCGTAAACCATGTCGCCGTAGTAGACGCTGATCTCTTGCTTCACGGGTGTTGGATCATAGAAGTCCGGGTGGTGACCGCAGTTGGTGCGATGCACCGCGTTCACCATCCGCGCGGGCTGGCGATAACCGCCCTTCGACGACGAGTCATTGTCTTTCACCACCATCGGCGCGCCCCCTTCGCCCCAAATGTTGCCGTGGAACACATCGTGATCGTCGGGGATACACAACGTTGGCGCATTCCGGATCGCCTCGCGAAACGCCCAACCAAATTGGTAGAACTTGCGCAGGTAGTTGAGAATCGCCGGTCCGGCGGGATCGCGAATAAACCCGAAGCCTCCGTGATGCTCATAGATTTGATCACCGGAAAAGTAAAGCATGTCGGGATCGAGCTTGACGAGATTGTTGACGACGGGCTCGTACGGGAACGCATAATCGTTCTGGCACGTAAGCGCTCCCAATCGGACAGGACGGCCAACCGGGTTGGCTTTGATCTTGCCAGTCCAGTGATACGGAGATTCGCTCCCATCGCGGTGTTTTTCCGCGTAAACAAGCCGATAGGGCGTTTCGACCTTTTCGTTCCAGTTGGGAATCCGAAACGTCGCGACCCAAGCGTCCGTGTCGAGCGTGGCTGTGCCCAGCAATTCCCACGCGCCGTCGCGTTCGACCTGGAGCTGAACTTCGTGGCTATCCTGTTCTCCCATCGGACCGGTGAGTGCGCTAATCTTGAGCACAAATCCCTCGTCGGAACGCGAGTCGCTCAGCGAGTACATGGACCACAGGATCGGACCAAACTGCCGTTCCGGCCGAACAGCCACCGCATCGCCGCCCAGTTGCCAGTTGCGGAAGCGGTAGCCTTGCTTACCCGTCCGCTTCTTGGCACCAGTGAACTGGCTGACGAGTGCCACGTTGCCGACGACACTCTCGCCAGATACGTCCGCAGTCAGCGAGCCAAGCGGTTCGCCGGAACCTGCGCTGGTCGCACTCAACGTCAGCTGAAACTTGCCAGCAGTAGGTTTGCCGGTCAGACGCAGAAGAACGCCGTCCTGGCCAACTTGCTTGGTCAATCGCTGTCGCGACTCGCCGATCGCCAACTCGTCGCCGATGATCCCCGCGTTGATGCCGTCTCGGGCAAAGCAATTTGCGCGGTGGTCACCGATATCAGAACGGATTCCGATGCGGAACCCCGCGCCCCCGTCGTCAGCCAAGCTTTCAGGGCGGTCGACTTCTACGGCCATTTCAAACTGACGATCGGATTTCTCGATCTGCCTTGTGATTGAATGAATATTACGATTGCCACCCGCCTCCATGCACTCGGCCCAGCCATCAGCAACGCGCCAATCTTCCATCGGATTCGCCCACATTTCGCCGCCGAGCCAAACGCGATCATGCGTTCGCTGCCAGTTGTCGATGCGCTCGGCAGACTCATTCGCTGGCTGTTGAGCATATCCGCGCTGCGGCTTCGACAAACCAAGCAGTCCGCCGAGAGCAAAAAACTTGAGCGCGATTCGTCTGGAAATCGATTCAAACATCATTGTTTCTCCTGCGCATCGCCGAATAAATTATGAAGTTGGTCTCTCAGGGCGTAGGTGAGTGAGCCTGTCTAATAAGGGCGTCCAGTTCCGCGAGCACCTCGGGGTAATTTTCCGCTAAGTTGTTTCTTTCGCCTGGATCAGCGGACAGGTCATACAGTTCCAGACGAGAATCTGGATCGACCGAAGTATTGTAGCGGACCCCTTTCCAATTTCCTCTGCGTATAGCAACGCGTCCTTTTCGCTCGTGGAATTCCCAATACAGATACTCGTGATTCTCTTGGCCCGCTGCCCCCAGCAGAGTCGGCAACATCGAAACCCCGTCGGTCGCGCTGCTGAGCGGTTGCTCGGCCAATTCCGCCATCGTCGGCAGGAAATCCCAAAATGCAGAGACATGGTCGGAAACGCTTCCCGGCTTGACCTTCCCAGGCCAGCGCGCAATCAGTGGCACGCGTGTGCCGCCTTCGTATAAGTCGCGTTTGAACCCCCGTAGTATGCCGTTGGAGTCAAAGTACTTCGAGTCATGCCCACCTTCGAGATGCGGACCGTTGTCCGACGAGAAAATGACTAGTGTGCTGTCGGCGATTCCCAGCTGATCCAACTCCTCTAAGATCTCACCCACGTAGTCATCCAGCACGTTGACCATGGCCGCGAACGCCGCATGACCCTCGGGTTGAGCAATGTAGCCGCCCGCCGGGTAGCTGTTTTCCGGCTCGTACTTTCCTCGGTATTTCTCCATGTATTCATTCGGAGCGATCATGTCCGCATGCGGTTGGATTGCCGCGTAGTAGCAGAAGAATGGTTGGTCCTTGTGTTGGCGAATAAAGTTGATCGCCTCGGCTTGAATCCGATGCGGAGCGTAGTCGCGCTTCTTTGATGCAACGTTGCCCCACAATAATTCCCGTTGGTCGTCATTCCAAACAAACGCCGGATAGTAGCAATGCGCCATCCGCTGACAGTTGTAGCCGTAGAACCGATCGAAACCCATCTTGAGCGGAGTACTCACCGACCCGGGCGCGCCCAGTCCCCATTTGCCAAAGATGCCTGTTCGATAGCCTGCCTGTTGCATCAGATGTGCCACCGTGAATGTGTCGGCCGGCATCGGCCGTTGACCTTCCGGCTGGACTTCCGAATTGCCGCGAATCGGGCAGTTGCCCGTGTGCAGCCCGGTCATCAGTGCACAGCGTGAAGGCGCGCAGACGGCACTCCCCGAGTAGTGCTGTGTAAACCGAATGCCCTCTGTTGCAAGCCGATCGATATTCGGAGTCTCAAACTTCGTTTGACCGTAGCAGCTCAGGTCGCCATAGCCCAGGTCGTCGGCGAGAATGAAGATGACATTGGGTGGTCGCGAGGCTGCCTCGCACGGCAAGCATATCGTCGCGAGCGCGACGGCGCTCCAACAAACTATCAACAGATGCTTCATGACCGACGAGACTTTGGGGCTAATGCGCGTGCGACAAGCATGGCGTGGGGCGAATAGTCAATCATCGTACCCACAAAAACGCTGACGAGCGACAGGTCGATTCTGCCATTTTCATTTGTCGAACTACAGGAGATGGGCTCATGACTGCTTCGTTCTCGTCCGCTGCGGACGTTTCGGACCAGCTCTCGGCTCATCATGCTTGCCAAATTTCGCCCGCCGGTCGCGCTGGTGGCGATCCCGTGTAGTGAAGGTTCCTTCCCGCACCGGTTCGTGTGCCGACTGGGCGAGCGCAACCAACTCGGCGAGTTTTTCAGGGTGTTACTCGGCGATGCTGTGAGCCTCGCTCGGATCATTCTCAACGTCGTACAACTCCCAATCTGCTTCTTGCTTCGGACGGACGGCGCGCCACTTGCCCTGGCGTATTGCCGTCTGGCCCATGATTTCCCAGTACAGAAACTCATGCCGCGGTTGTTCGCGACCCGCCGCTGCCGCACCCAAAAGCTCGGGGAAGAGGCTGATGCCGTCGATGTCGTCCGGCGGTGTCGCGCCGGTTAACTCCGCAACGGTCGGCAGGATGTCAGGGAAGTACCCCATGTGCTCGCTGACCGTTCCAGGTTTGATTTTGCCTGGCCAACGCGCCACGAAGGGAATCCGCAGACCGCCTTCGTAGAGCGTTCGCTTCGTGCCACGGTACTCGACGCCCGTCTTTGGGTGCTTATTCGCCGAGTGCACGCCGCGCGGATGTCTGGGGGACTTAAAATAGTCAGCGCCACCGTTGTCGCCACTAAAGAACACGATCGTGTTGTCTTCCAATCCCAATTCCTTGAGCAACGAGAGTACTTCGCCCACCTGTCGATCGAGCATCGTCACCATCGCCGCGTAGCGCGCCCGTTCGTTCCATGGTTTGTCTTGGTACATTGCCCACGCGAGGTCATCGTCGGGAATGTCGAACAGTCCATGTGGCGGTGTGTACGGGAGGTAGGCGAAGAACGGCTTGTCTTTGTTGGTGCGAATGAAATTGAGTGCCGCTTCGTGTATCACATATTGCGAATAGGTCTTGCCCTTGCTGAGGCCCTGGTTTCCCTCGAGCGGGACCTCTTCGCTGTTGCGCACAAGATAGGGCGGATAGTACGTGTGTGCATGGACTTGATCGTAGTAGCCTAAGAATTCGTCGAAACCGTGATTTTCGGGCACTCCCGTTGAATCGCGGCCGCCGCATCCCCACTTGCCGTAACCGCCGGTGGCGTAGCCGAGCGGTTTGAGCATCGAGGCAATCGTCTCTTCATCAGCCCGCAGCGGCGTGCCGCCCCCGTTGGATCGGACCGACGTGTGCCCACTGTGCTTGCCAGTGAGAAATACACAACGTGTCGGAGCGCAGACCGACGAACCGGCAAACAGGTTGCGAAACACCATCCCTTCGGCCGCCATCTGATCGAGGTGAGGTGTCTTGATGTTCTGCCCACCCATGAAACCCGGTTCGAAATACCCCAACTCATCAGCCATGATGTAGACCACATTGGTTGGCTTCTCATGATGATCGGCAGAGCAAGTCGAGGACCCACAATAGACCAAGAGGGCCACGACCAGGAAGGCGCAAGAGTCCAAGCCGAATGTTCTCATAGGAATATTCTGTTGAAGTGGGAGGATTGAAAGATCGCACCAGTGTATCACTGGAGTGTCGAGAATCCTAACTCACTAGTTGAATAAGGAACGGGTCACCTGTTGCGCACCGTGTAGGATGGGCGCTGCCAGGCCCATCTTGCGTCCAAATACCACAATCGAGGCAACCCTTGCCAGCGAAGGATCTCGGACGGCGCCTATCATGTGATCGAGAACCACCCCCCAAGTGGCCGAAAACTAATGCTCGCAATCAGTCGAGGGAATGGGGATAATCAACGAGGCAATGAGACTTGCTTCATTCGTGCTGCGCATTGCTGGAGGGAGAGACACAATTTCGCAACTCACAAAATGACCGCTCACAACATCGAACTCGAAAAATGCAAAACTCGGTACTTTTTGCAGCCCGAGGTTGCTGCACACCGCTTGAGATCAGGCACTTGTGGCCAGCCTCGGACGCAAAATGCATGAATTTTGCGTTAACTTGTGCGTTTTTGAAAACGATGCGGACCTGCAAAAGTATGCAAAAGTCGGTGACACGCAGTGGGGGCGGATAGATGTCGATTGTTGGTGGCGGTATCTCGCCAGGTGAGATTGTGGATCGTTCCGGCTATTCGGCGAGCACGGTCCGCCACGGTTGCCGCGCACGCTGGAAGTGGAACAAAAGGCACTCGCCCATTCGTTTAGGTCTCTGCTATAATGTTTGGAATCTATTCTCATCTATCGATTATGGCGTTTATCTTCAGTTGATCACGGGAGGGCCTCTGTATGGCTGCACAACGTACCACCACCAATGCTCGATGCCTGGCTCGCCGCCAACGCGCTCACCGAATCGGCTTCACACTGGTAGAGCTACTGGTGGTGATCGCGATCATCGGAGTGTTGGTGGCACTACTGCTTCCGGCCGTCCAATCGGCTCGCGAATCGGCCCGACGGAGCCAATGCCAATCGCAGCTGAAGCAATTAGCGCTGGGGTGCTTGAACACACACGACGTCGCCGGACACTTCCCAACGGGCGGTTGGGGTTGGTTTTGGACGGGCGATGCCGATCGCGGGTATGGCGAAGAGCAGCCGGGCGGCTGGATCTACAACATCCTGCCGTTCATTGAACAAGCACAACTTCATCAGCTCTCCAGCGATGGGCAGCCTGATGTGATCACGCCACAGCAACGCGCTGGCGCCGCGCGGATCATTGAGACCCCGTTTCCACTGATCGTCTGCCCGTCGCGCCGAGGCACCACGACACACGCTATCAACCCCAACTTGGTAAACAATTTTTTCAACGCCGACCCGCCGGCCGAAGCTGGACGAGCCGACTACGCGGCGAATTCGGGTACCTGGTATAACCAAGGCGGTCCAGAAAACAGTCCCGGCGGTGGACCAAGCACTCTCGATGACTCGGATTTTCGCTGGCTGTTTCTAATGCTGGAACGCCGCAACAACGGTGATCGACTCGATGGAATCATGCATCAGAGATCCGAAATATCGGTCGCCCGAGTCACCGATGGCACCTCGAACACCCTGATGATCGGCGAAAAGGCACATAATGCTGAGCAATACGAAACGGGAGAATCCGGCGGCGACAACGAGACTTGGTGCACCGGTTTCAACAACGACGTCTATCGTGGCATGATTGGGATCTACCGCGAGGGCCGAGCTGTACCTGCCGCGTGGTTGCCGATCTCGGATGTGGAACAAGTTCGCCAAATCAGGGACAGTGCAGTCTTCGGCCGGAATTTCGGCTCGGCACACGCGGCCGTCTGGTATGCCGCGCTTTGTGATGGCAGTGTACACGGAATCAGCTACGACGCCGATCCGCTTGTCCTGAAGAGCCTAGCTAACCGGGCAGACGGCGGCGTTGTCGACTTCGAACAACTATAGCCAGGCGCTGGGGCATCATTCGCACGGTAATGACAAGTTGATGGTGCGGATCGTCCAGAGGTCTCAGCGACACCGGCAGAGCCGTTTGGACTCGGCGTAGGGAGGAACGTGAAATAGTCGGTCCTCGGCGATCTGCCGCTTGATCTGATTCCAGTAGTCGGCTTCGAACAGCTCTCCGTGGTGCTCGACGAGCAAGTCCTTCAGTCGAGGCGGCAGTCCGAGGAAGTCGATGAACTCCTCGGGAAAGATATCGTTGGGGCCGACGCCAAACCATGGCTCTGCAGCGATTTCGTCGTCGTAGTTGCCAGTCTGAGGTATCTTGCGAAAGTTGCATTCCTCCACCAGGCAAACTTCATCATAGTCGTAGAACACGACTCGTCCGTTGCGGGTGACGCCAAAGTTCTTGGGTAGCAGATCGCCCGGGAAGAGGTTGGTCAGTGCGAGGTCCTTCATTGCTTGACCGTAATCAAGAACAGCTCGGCTGGCAGCCTGATCATCAACTTGCTGAAAATACACGTTCAGCGGCGTAACACGTCGTTCCGCGTAGCAATGCTTTACAACTACCTCGTCGCGTTTCACGTCAACCGTGCGCGACGCTTGTTGAACCAAAACTTCCAGCAGTTCTTCCTTGAAGCGAGCACGCTGCAGGACCAGGTACTCATACTCCTGCGCGTCGACGAGTCGACCGGCGCGATCGTGCCGGAAAATGAGATGGTACCGATCAATGACACCCTGGCGACTGACTTCTTTTGGATAATCGAAATGGTCGCGGATCACTTTGAATACGACCGGATAGGTTGGCCGCGTGAACACGATCATCACCATGCCCCGATTTCCCTCTGCAATTTGATACAGGTCGTCAGTGCGAGCCAGGTGGCGTAGGGCGTTGCGATACAACTCGGTCTTGCCGTGCTTGTTGTAGCCCAGCGAGATGTAGATTTCCGCGACCCGCTTACGCGGAATCAGCGAGTGGATGAATTGCACGACATCGTAAGGGCGAAACACCTCGACCTGAAAGTAGGAGCGAGTAAAGCTGAACAGTAGGCTCACGTCATTTTCTTCGAGGAGGACCGCCTCGACGTGAGGCCCGCGATCGTCGTTGGTGAAGCAAAGCACGACAGGGAGCACACCATCTTTTCGAGCCGCACGACCCATGAGATAGGCATGCTCACCCCGATAGAACACTGTCTTCGCAACCTCGGCATCGCAGACGGTCGCGTCTTCCCCACGGGCTTTGAGTTCAGATTCGATCCGCTTCGCAACCAGCACCGCGTCCTCGCTGGTCACCTCCGACGGCAGGAACAGTTCTGGATGATCCGCCAGTATCTTGCAGATCAGTTCCTCGGTCGTCTCAGCATGGTATGAGCGGTACACACTCTGCTGAGACGGCGTGGGGGGTTTCGTGTAATCGGTTTGGACAAATTCGATCTCTTCGTCAATTCCCACCGTGCTAAACACGCGACGCGTGACCGAGTTGTAGAAAGTCTCGGCTAGTTCCCAGTCGTCGCGCTGGCTGATCATGCCTGAGTAGACGGCCTTGACACCGATCCACGTGAGCCGCGACTGAATCCTCTCGGCCAGTTTCTCGCGCACTTCGATGAGCAGTTCCTCAAGCACCTGACTACGAACGTCGAGCCGCTGCCGTGCGTCTGCATGCAGGCCCTGCCAATCTCGTCGGGCAAACCTCTGCGTGGCCCGCCGAGTGATACCGCGGAAGGTGTTGTGAAACCTTGCAAACGCGTCGCGGATCAGTCGCGCAACGTCGTTGGCGATCCGACTAGTCGAGGGCGGTTTGTCGTGCATCTCCATAGGTCGTTGTGCGCGGCCAGAACACACCGGAACTGCCACGTCCGCTGCTGAACATGTCGGAGGGAACTCTACGCCTCTCCAAAAAACAGCACGCATCTCTGTGGCGCCTAACGTGGGACATTCTAACCAATGCTCTCAAAAGCGCCGACAGTTGGAGCAGATCGCGCGGATACGCTCACAGTGTTCTGACTCGACGAAGGTTGCGACCTTCGTGTGCAGATTCGCACACGCGTGGCCTTGCAAGCGCGCGGCGCCAACCCTGACACTGTTCGCTCTATTGGACGGCAAGCGTTTTCGACATGGGCTGACATAAGCCGCAGTGCAGCTACGAGGATTCGAGCTGTGCGGCATCCGATTTGCTGAAGTGTTCGAGTCGACGATGCTTCTACGGCTGTATCTGGTCAAGGAGATGGATAAATGAGCGCCCCGTCGAAAGATTCAACAGCTTCCTCCGCTGGCAGTTTCAAATTGCCTGGACTCACCATTCGCGACGATCTGAGAAACACTTACTCTGACGTCTATACCCCCGACGCGCTGGCCGCCTTGGCGGCCATGGCCAAGTTCAATCACGATCAGAAGCAGCTGATGGCCACTCGCATTGCGCGCCGAGCGAGGCGCTTCCGCGACCAGGAGCACATTCGCTTTCTTGATGCCGACTCACTGATCCCTCGGACCCAGATCCGGGTACAGGACGCACGGGATGGAAAGTTCGTGGGATCGGAGATTCCGGCCGACCTCCAGCGACAGTGGATTCAAGGCACCGGTCCGGCTGCGAAACCGAACGCACCGACAGAATCCAGCATTCGAAACGTCGCTTACGCGCTGCTTTCTGGTGCCGACGGCTGGATGTTTGATGGTGAGGATGCCCTCGGCCAGATCGACTGCATGTCACTCGACAACCAGCGCAACCTGAAGCTGGCGATCCACAAAGACAAGATCTTTATGGATACGGCACGCGAAGTGGCTGACGAGATGAACACCTGGGCGCGAGCTTTTCACGGCCATGGCACCATCCAGGACTGGAAGAAGCAGCTGGACTTCACGACGAGAATCTTCCGCGCGCGAGGTCTACACCTCGACGATCGGCATATCCGCGACGAACAAGGAAGGCCGTTCTCGGCGTCAATCGTCGATCTGACGCTTTACGTGACCAACAATTATCGGCAGCTTCAGCGAGAGGGCTCGTCGATCATCCTCTATTTGCCCAAGATTCAGACGGCCGAGGAAGCCGCGTTGTGGAACGAGATGCTACTCGCTCTGGAAGGCTATCTCGGCCTAGTTGCGGGCACGATCAAAGTCTATGTGCTCGTGGAACAGCTTGAAGCCACATTTCAGCTGATGGAGATTCGCGCCGCGCTGGGTGAGCATTTCGTCGGATACAACACAGGCCGATGGGACTACATCAACAGCGTCGCCGACGCACTTGCTTGGAACAAGGACTTTATCAACGCCAATATCGACGCGATCACAATGACGTATGGCTACATGCGAAACTACGAAGATCGCGTACGTCGCGCGGTGACCACGCCGGACAGTTTGGGAAGATACGCGCTGTGGCAAGGAGGCATGGAGCCAAACATCCCGGTCGGCTCGCAACAAGGTGTGGCCAACAGCATGGCGAAAGCTGTGGCTGGGGCGGAACGCGAACAACGAGAAGGCGCCAGCGGTAAATGGGTCGCCCACTGGAAGATGGTGCACATTGTCCGGCCTGTCTGGGAGAAAGTCGGAGAGGACAACCAGCTAGGGCGCGAATTCCCGCGATTGACCTATACCCAGGCGGACGCCGATGGCCTGATGCTCTTAGAGGATGCACCTCGCACCATTCGCGGAGCGCGCGACCTACTCAGCGTCGGATTGCAATACGGGAACGCCTTCGGACAGGGCTTCCAGGCCGCAGCGCTCAAGCCGGCGGACTTTTTTGGCAACGAAGACGTGCTGTACCTCATGGAAGATGCAGCAACCGGTGAAATCCGACTCAGCATCCTCTGGGAATGGGTCCACAAAGGCGCCAAGCTTACCGAGGACGACCCTCACACGGGTGCCAAAGCGGGCGATCTCTTCACGGTTGATGTGTTTCGCCGCTTACTAACCGAGGAGTTCGGCAAGCTGTTGGAAGCGAGCGGCAGAGATGTGCATACGATCTCAAAGTCGACCACCCTGCCGATCGCACGCGCGATCGTCGAGGCGTACGTGATCGACGGAACCAAGGCCCCGTGGTACATCGATCTCTTGAACCTCAACCTCAACAACCACGACCTGCGCGTTGCATACGATCGGATTCAGCAATACATGTGCAGTTTCAAAAGCGACGGGACGCGAATTACGGAGAACCTTGATACAGCACGCGCCTTGGAGAGCAGCGAAGCAGACTTGTTCGATGATCAAGTTCGCGAAATCAAACAGTGGCAGCAAAGCCCGCGATTTAAGCACGTGACCCGACTGTATGGACCGCGTCAAGTGGCCGAGCAGCGCGGGACGGTTTCGCAGGACTACTCGATAGCTAAAACAGCAGCGGAAGGAATGTACGCACGCTTGCGCGAGTTGTTTCTCGGCAAACAAGCGATCACCACTTTCGGACCTTATTCTCCCGGCCAGGCGGTCGTGATGAAACGGATTGGCATCGAAGGCATCTACCTGGGCGGCTGGGCGACTTCCGCCAAGGGATCCATCGATGAAGATCCCGGGGCCGATCTGGCCAGTTACCCGCTCAGTCAGGTTCCCGACGAAGCGGCGCCCATCGTGCGCGCGTTGCTCACCGCGGACAAGAATCAGCAGTTCACCCGTACGCGGCTGACCGAGGACCAGCTGGCGAGAACTCCGAAGTACGACTATCGGCCGTTTATCATCGCCGATGCGGACACCGGACACGGTGGCGACGCACACGTCCGAAATCTGATCCGCCGCTTTGTCGAAGTAGGCGTGCCCGGCTACCACATCGAGGATCAAAAACCGGGCTGCAAGAAGTGCGGTCATCAAGGGGGCAAGGTGCTGGTCCCGGTGGATGAGCAGATCAAGCGACTCAACGCGGCTCGCTTCCAACTCGACGTGATGAACGTACCGGGTATCATCGTCGCGCGCACAGATGCGGAGGCGGCAACTTTGCTGGACGGAAAAGGCGATGAGCGCGATCAGCCGTTCATCCTTGGCGCGACCAGGGTTGTCGACCTACCAAGCTGGCGGTCGGCGTACCTCGCTATTCTGAAGAGACTCAACGAGCTGGGTGTCCAGGAGATCTATGGACATCTGTTGTATAAGCTCCCCGACCGTGACTACGAAATGGCCAACACGTGGCTGGATAGAGTAGGCATTTTCTCCATGATGGAGGAGTTGCTTCAACGCCATCGACGAGACCGCCTGCTTCCGGTCGACGCGATTCTCAGCGAGGTATCTAACAAGTTCGTCGAGTCATGGGAGTCGCAGGCAGGACTCAAGACATTCCAGCAAGCGGTGGCCGACGCGATGACCTTCCACATTGATGAGGGTCAGCAATTTGAGATGACGGTCGACCAATGGCTCACGTGGTCCCAAGCTGTGGGCCATCACGAAGCTCGTGCACGAACCCAGTCTATGGGATTGAACATGGTGTGGGATTGCGAGCTGGGCCGTACCCCTGAGGGATACTTTCCCGTCCAAGGTGGCATTGACTACGCCATTGCCAAATCCTTGGCGGTAGCACCGTTTTGCGACTTGATTTGGATGGAAACAAAGACTGCCAACTTGGCCGATGCCAGGCAGTTCGCCGAGGCGATCCACGCTGTGTATCCCGATCAAATGCTGGCCTACAATCTCTCCCCATCATTTAATTGGGATACGACGGGCATGACTGATGACCAGATGCGCGAGTTTCCTCAGGAACTCGGCAAGCTCGGCTTCGTGTTCAACTTTATTACCTACGGCGGACATCAGGTCGACGGCATGGCAGCGGAAGAATTCGCTACCGCACTGAAGCAGGATGGCATGTTGTCACTGGCCCGCTTGCAGCGGAAACTGCGACTGGTCGAGTCGCCTTACAAGACGCCGCAAACGCTCGTGGGTGGTCCTCGTTTGGATGGTGCGCTGATGGCGTGCTCCGGGCGCACCGCAACTACCGCCGCGATGGGCAAGGGGTCTACGCAGGTGCAACACCTCGTGCAGACCGAGGTGCCTGTGCGGCTCTTGGACGAATGGCTCGAGCTGTGGAAACAGAGCTATGAGACGCTCAGTCCGCTTCGCGCTCAGCTGCGGCCGCATGCTGCCGGCTCAGATCTGTTGGAGTTGAGTGTTCTCGATTCGTGCGAATTTAAGAAAGCTGGGATAATTCTCGCTCCCATTAAGGATCACAGAGGCAACAACATTCTATCCATCCGCTATTTGGAGACCTACGACGGTGAATTTCGACGCAAACGCCTGATGACGTTGCTGCATCTGTTTTTGATTCACCGCTACAAGGCCGCGTCGGTCCACTATTTGAGTCCCAACGAAGACAATCAACGACAGTCCGTTCGCATGCAGGAACTGGGCATATTCGACGACGTGCAGACAGAGGTAGGGCACATTATCGTTGCTGCCGTGAACGCCGAACGGATCGCCGAACTATTGAACCCAGACCGTATCGAGCTGGCGAAGCTGATCGGCAAGGGCCAAGCCGAACTCGCAGCCCATTGAGTTGGAAGAAACGCCCGCGCTACAACGCTGTGGATCACAATGAAACTACACATTGACCGACGTAAGCATCACGCGGGCGTAGCGATGCTAAGCGGGAGTTATTCGGTGCCGTCAGATCGGCACCATGCATTCTAAGGAGCCTTGCATGAAAATCACAATCAACGTTGAGTGCACACCTGAGGAGGCGCGACGGTACATGGGTCTACCCGACGTGGCCCCTATGCAGGAGGCCATGCTGAAGGAGATGCAGCAGCAGATGATGGCCAACGTCAAAAGCATGCAGCCCTCCGAGATGATGAAAGCTTGGCTCCCAATGGGCCTTAATGGCTGGCTCGACATGCAAAAGAACCTCTGGACCCAAATGACCTCAATTGCGGGCAATAAAGACGACGACCAAAAGTAGTCGGCGTCCGAATCGAGTGGTTCTCAATCGAGACAAACCGCGCAAGACGCAGCTCGGTTGCTGTCATCTGTGGTGCCCAGAACAAATCCATGCACGGTCAGTCTGTTTGACATGGTGATGAGTAATGCTTCGACTTCGATGAATGCATGATTGCTTGCCTGCTCCAGGGCGCACTCGCCAAACACAAAGCATTTGGAATTTGGCGCTGCGCCGGCGTCGGGTCCGGCGGCAGGTACTGCCCCAACCACTTAGCCGCCAACAACCAATACAATGCCCTCTGACCTAGCCTTTTGGCCTCGGCAGCGTAGTGTTATGATGGCCGAAATTCTTTGCTGAGTGGCATTGATCCTCCAGGCGAATACGTTGCGCACGCCGTACCTGGAAGACTTCTACACAGGTTCACATTATGCGATTGTTGTTAGCTATCCAGTGCTTCGTGAAAGTGCTGTTTGATTCTAGTTTTGGCGACAAAGTCAGACAACTGACTGAGGGCGACGCTGTTCCGTCGTCGCCGCAGCCAAAGGCGCCGGAGGTCTCGCCGTCGCCGCCACCTGGACGGAGCGAGGCGATCGCGTTAGTTGCGGCGCTGCAGCGTGAGGCAAGGTTCGTGGACTTAGTCACCGAGTCGCTTGATGGCTACTCCGATGCGCAGATTGGAGCCGCCGCGCGGGAGGTCCTGTCCAACTGCGGCAAGGTGCTCGACCGGGTGTTCGCGCTCCGGCCGGTGGCGGAAGTCGCGGAAGGCGAATCGATGCAAGTGCCAGCAGAGTACGACACGGGCCGCGTGCGGATTACGGGCAACGTTTCGCAGCAGCCACCATTCTCGGGCAAGCTCGTCCACGCTGGTTGGGCGGCAACACAGTGCGAATTGTCATCGTGGACCGGAAGTGCTGCCGCTGCCTTGGTCGTGGCTCCGGCGGAAGTGGAAGTCGGTTAATTCGAACAAGAGTTGGATATGAATGCGAAGTATGTCATTGGTATCGATTTGGGAACGACCAATTCCGTCGTGTCATACGTGGCGCTGGATGCGGAAAATCCTACCGTCGAACTGCTGAGTCTGCCACAACTGGTTGCGCCAAGCACCATCGAGCAACGTGACGCACTGCCGTCGTTCCTCTACCTGGCTCCCCAGCACGAAGCGGAGTCGGGCGCACTCGACGTGCCTTGGGACCAGGGTAGGCAGTATTGCGTCGGCGAGCACGCCCGCCGACAAGGGGCAGAGATGCCCGATCGCACGGTCGCCGCCGCCAAGTCTTGGCTATGTCATAGTCGGGTGGACCGTCGGCAACCGTTGCTGCCTTTCGGTGCCTCGTCGGAAGTCGACACCATCTCGCCAGTCATGGCATCGCAGCGCTATCTGGAGCACCTGATCGAATGTTGGGATGCGAAATTTCCTGAGTCACCGATCCACGAACAACAAGTTGTGCTCACGGTGCCAGCTTCGTTCGACGCCGCAGCGCGCGAGCTGACGCGAGAAGCTGCCAGAGCGGCAGGACTACCCGCGGATTTGGTCTTGCTCGAAGAACCGCAGGCCGCACTCTACGCTTGGCTGGCCGAGCGAGGAGATGCTTGGCGAGAAGATCTCTCTGCCGGGGATCGCCTGTTGGTTTGTGACGTCGGCGGCGGCACGACTGACTTGACCCTGATCGACGTGGTTGATGAGCAGGGCGAGCTTGAGCTACGTCGGCTGGCTGTCGGCGATCATTTGCTGGTCGGCGGCGACAACATGGATTTGACTCTCGCCCACGGCGTTGCGGAGTTGTTCGCCGACGAAGGCGTCAAGCTCGATGCCTGGCAGTCCGTATCACTGTGGCATGCTTGCCGCGATGCCAAGGAAGCCCTGCTCTCCCACGATGCCCCTGAGTCGCATCGTGTTTCGGTCTTAGGCCGCGGCAGTAAGGTCATTGGCGGCACCGTTAGCGTTGATGTACCCCGCGAGTTGGCTGCCGATCTGTTGGTCAGCGGCTTCTTTCCGGAGTGTGAACTGGGCGATAAACCACAGCGACGTCGTGCCTCGGGTTTTCAGGAACTCGGCTTGCCATTCGAGTCGGATGTCGCCATTACCCGACACTTGGCTGCGTTTCTCACTGCACACACGAAGGGTGAGAGTAAGGCAAACTATCCCACACACTTGCTATTCAACGGTGGCGTTTTCAAAGCCGATGCGTTGCGGCAACTGGTCATCAGCACATTAGGCGGATGGTTGCCAGAGCAGCATAGTGTGAAGGAACTGCCGGGCCAGCGCGATCTCGATTTCGCTGTAGCCCGCGGGGCGGCATTTTACGGTCGGATGAAACATCACGGCGGCATGCGGATCCGCGGCGGGACCGCGCGCTCGTACTACGTTGGGATTGAGACCGCCGGGCTCGCGATTCCCGGAGTCCCTCGGCCGTTGCGCGCCTTGTGCGTCGTGCCGTTTGGCATGGAGGAGGGGACCGAAGTGGAGGTGCCGTCCGGCGAAATCGGTGTCGTGATTGGCGAGCCGGTGCACTTTCGGTTTTTTAGTTCCGCCGTCCGCTCTCATGACCAGCCCGGCTGTGTCCTGCCTCAGATCGATGAGGAGGAACTCGACGAGACCGACTCACTGGAAACGGTATTGGAAGCGGGCGACGGCTCCGAGGAGACGTACGTCCCTGTTCGCTTCCTTGCCAAGATCACTGAACTAGGAGTATTTGAGCTGTGGTGCGTCAGCACTTCGTCGGATCACCGGTGGAAGCTGGAGTTCAGCATTCGCGATGAAGCGCCAGACAGGGCACAGGTGTGACCGATCAGCCAAACAACTCCGCTTCCGACGAGCCCACCCCGAGCCGGTTTGTCGTGGGAATCGACCTCGGCACGACCAACTCCGCGCTGGCGTATGTCGATTCGCACGAGACGGAGTGGCAAGTCCGCACCCTGCCGATACGCCAAATTGTGGCCGCCGGCGAAGTAGACGATCGGTCGACGTTGCCGTCGTTTCTCTACCAGGCAACTCTAGCGGAGTCCAAGACGCAAACGTTCGAGTTGCCGTGGCACGATGCAGACGGGCAATGGGTGGTGGGTCTTTACGCCCGCGATGAGGGTTCACTGAAGCCCGGTCGCGTGATCAACTCCGCAAAATCATGGCTATCACATTCGGGAGTCGATCGAACAGCCGACTTACTGCCCTGGCAAGGCGATAGCGACGTCGAACGGATTTCACCCGTGCAGGCATCGGCCGCAGTCCTACGCCATTTGCACAACGCGTGGAATTTAGACTTCCCCGACCATCCTCTGGCCGAGCAAGACGTCGTCGTCACCCTGCCCGCCTCGTTTGACGAGGTTGCGCGCGAACTTACGCTGGCAGCCGCCAAGCAAGCCGGCCTGTCGGGCGTCGTGTTGTTGGAAGAACCCCAGGCCGCATTCCACGCTTGGGTCGCCCGTCAAGCAGAAAGTTGGCAGGAACACGTCAGACCGAACCAAAAGATCTTGGTCTGTGACATCGGTGGCGGAACAACCGACTTCACACTGATTCGCGTGAGCGAGAACAACAGCACCGGCGAATTGGAGTTCCATCGCATTGCGGTAGGCGATCATCTGCTCTTGGGCGGCGACAACCTCGATCTCGCCCTGGCCCGGTACCTCGAAGGACGAATATCCGGCGGAGGTCGACTCGACAGCCGCCAGTGGGATGTGCTGGTCCGTTCTGCCTGCCGTGTCAAAGAGACATTACTCTCGGATCAGGGACCCGATAGGTTTACCCTGCATCTTCCCGCCAGCGGATCGAAGCTAATTGGCGGTGGTGTTCAAGTCGACGTGACGCGCGAAGAGGTGTTGAAAGTGTTGGTGGAAGGCTTTTTGCCTCAGGTCGCACTGACTGACAAACCAGAACGCCATCGCTCTGGGTTTCAAGACTTTGGCCTACCCTTCACGGCAGATGCGGCCATAACGCGCTATTTGGCACTTTTCTTGTCTGCCCATCGGCACACTGGCAGCGAGTTGGCACAGTTTGATCAGCATGAGCAACGAGATTTCGATCCGGCTCGCCCGGATGTGATTCTCCTCAACGGAGGGTTCTTTGAGTCGCGCGTCCTCAGCAACCGACTGATTGAGGCGGTCCGCCTATGGTTCTCACAAAGTGACCAACCGTGGGAACCGCGAGTACTTGATACACAACACTTGGACTTGGCGGTTGCCCGCGGAGCGGCCTACTACGGCATGGTCCGTCGAGGTGAAGGCGTTGGCATCATCGCGACTTTGGCGCGGAGCTACTACGTGGGGGTCGCCGGTTCTCCTCCGCGCGCGGTATGCCTGGCACCAGGGACTGCTCAGGCGGGGCAAGACTTCGAAATCAGCGATCTTGAGTTTCAGCTGACGCTTGCAGAGCCCGTCGAGTTCCCGATCTACGTTTCCAGCACGCGACTCGTCGATCCTCCGGGCAAGATTGTGGACGTGGACCCCAACGAGCTAACGCCCTTGCCGCCGATTCGCACCGTGCTGCACACGGGACGGAAGAAAGAAAGACAACTGGCGAACGTGCGTTTGCATGCGCATCTCTCCGAGATTGGCATGCTCGAACTCTCGTGCAAAGACGTCGATACCGACCGTGTATGGCAAATGCAGTTCGATGTTCGCTCGACGACGCAATCCGACTTGCAACCTCACGAGTCGGCCTCCGAGAGCGAGGGTTTCGTCGATGAAGACCTCATCACAGCAGCTGCTTCTACCATCAACGCGGTGTTCGGTGAGGCCGCGACCGAACCGCCCTCAAAACTGATGAAGCAATTAGCCAGTACACTCGATCTGGAAAAGCACGCATGGCCAACATCGGTTTTGCGGCGGCTGTGGGAAGTGCTGATGGAAGTGGAATCTGGTCGCCGGCGCTCCGCGGCCCACGAATCAAGATGGCTGCACTTGGTGGGCTACAGTTTGCGTCCGGGATACGGTTTCGCGGTCGACGATTGGCGTGTTGCCGAGACTTGGCGCGCCGTGAACGGAAAGCTCGCCTTTCCTGCGTCACAAGCACCCGCACTCGTACTGTGGCGACGCATTGCCGGCGGTTTGTCGCGTGGACAACAATTGGCGCTGGCCGAACCACTACTGGCAGACATGCGGAGCCTGAGGCGGCGGTTCAGCGGAGGAAAATCGAAGTCGACTCAGACGTTGCTCGACCCGACTCGGGCGGCCGAGATATGGCGTTTGTTGGGTGCGCTGGAGCTCCTACCCGTCGAAGTAAAGACGGAATTGGGCGATATCGTTGTCGAACTGCTGCCCAAACGCAAGCTGGCGACCCGCGTCCCCGATATGTTGTGGACGCTCGGTCGTTTGGGGCAACGCGTGCCACTCTACGGACCTCTGAATACGCTCGTCTCGGTGGAGATCGCAAGCAGGTGGTTGGACGCGATCTTGAATGTGCCCGACGATCAACCGATGGCGTTGCTCGCTGCCATGCAGCTTGCACGGCGAACGGGAGATCGTCATCGCGACTTAGCCGACTCTAATCGGCAGGACGTGATCGAGTGGCTACAGGAAAACGACGCGGCCGAACACTTGGTTCAACTCGTGGCAACCGGAGGCACTCTAGTCGACGAAGAACAACAAATCGTCTTTGGTGAGTCGCTCCCCGCAGGACTGCTGATTTCGGTCTAATCGAGGCAATCGCACTCTCAAGACCATAGTGTCGTGCGAGCGCAGCTTGTCGAACATCCAGAGTTTGCGATTCAATACTTGAAATGCTTGTCGTACAGCCTCGCCGGAAAATCCGAGTGGCTAGGCCATTCCAGATACCTCATCGATCGTCAGTTCGGCAGCCATGTTTTGTAGCTTCTCCAACGCGCGCTTCTCAAGTTGCCGGGCACGTTCCTTGGACACGCCGAGTTTGTCAGCCAAATACTGAAAAGTACGCTTCTTTCGATGAGCGCCCAAAGCGTAGCGACTGCGAATGACAAACCGCTCGCGTCTGTCCAGCTGGCGTACCATGGAACTCATGAGTTCGCCGAGTTCGCTGTACTCTTTATCCTGTCGAGCAGCGAGAGATAGGTCTTTCCCAACAAACGCCCATTCGTCGGCGTCGCGAGTGACGCGAGACTCATCTCGGCTAAACGTTTTCACCTGTCGGCATGCATTCCGTGCGATGGAACGATACGCGTATGTGCTGAACCGGAAACCACGATCGAAGTCGAATTTCTCGACCGCCTGCATCAGCGTGAAGATACCATCGCTCAACATGTCATCAAACGACTGCTGAGGAGTCACGAACTGCTTGACCACGGAGATCACTAAACGGGTGTTCGCTCTGATGAGGTGGTCTCGAATCTCCGTCGCATCGTTGAGCAGCGATCGGATCTTTTCGACGGTCTCTGGATCAGGATCGCTAAGGTCCAGCTTATCTCGCAGCTGACTGGCTCGAAATTTGAGGAAATTCATCTGGCGGAACAGCGCCGACTCTTGTGCGTGCGTCAAAAGCCCGACAGCGCAGAGCGTCCGCAAATGTGCCGGCAGATCCTTTTGCTTCGCTGCGGAATTCCGCTCCGCCAACGTCGCAGCAACGAGTTCATCCTGTTCCACAGTTTCGTCGCCAAAAGAGGCATTTGGGATGAAGTCGATGGCATCTTGAAGAAAGTCGATGTCACCTCCGCTCCCATCACCCGACTGCAAGATTGCGTGCGACTGGCTGAGCTCAGGGTGATACCCGCTGCTTGCCGTAGTGCTGAATTCGTTCATGAGATGATCCCGATATCGTTCAAAACATTCACCCCTGTTTTACCGGGGCACCACTCGAATCGCAACAGTAAAATCGTTCAAAACGTTCATTTTTGGCTGAGAATGGTCGCATGGCCCCAAAATCGCCCGGTTTTATGAGTTTGGCATATCATTTCCCGTGATGTTCGTGCTATAGTATGGAGTGAACTAGCCACTATCGCCGAGGGCTTACAAACATTCAATTCGTGCACCCACGCGACCCATGAAGAAGCTCTTTACACCTCGCCAAGTCGCTCGGGCTATTGATGTCAGCGAGTCCTCCGTGAAGCGTTGGTGTGACAAGGGCGCGATCGAAACGCGGTACACGGCAGGCGGCCATCGCCGGATCCCATTGCCGGAACTCCTCGAGTTTCTGCGTACTTCGAAGATTGAACTGGTGAATCCCGTGGCTCTGGGGCTGCCAGCGGCGAGCGCCGGTACTCCCCGCGTGTTGCACCGCTCCAGTGAGCAGTTGAGCGAAGCCTTGCTTGCGGGCGACGAGCATCTTTGTCGTCAGATTACGCTAGAACTATTCTTGGCTGAGCATAGCCTTAGCACAATTTGCGACGAGGTCTTTGCCACTGCTTTTCGATCCGTCGGTGACTGTTGGGAGGATGGCTCCGCGGAAATCTACCAAGAACGGCGTGCATCCGAAATCGCCTTGCGCTTGCTCCATGAATTGCGTTCGTTGCTGCCGGCTATTCCGGCCGACGCACCAGTTGCTGTCGGCGGTGCCGTATCTGGCGATCACTACACGCTGGGCACGACCATGGCCGAATTAGTGCTGCGGGATGCGAAATGGAACGCCGTTTCCTTGGGTGATAACCTGCCTTTCTCTACCATCGCAGCCGCAATCAAAGAGCAGCGTCCTCAACTGTTTTGGCTGAGTTGCTCGCATATTGAGGATGCAGACGAATTCGTGGCAGGCTATAACGAGCTGTATGAAGAGTTCGGTCTGGATGTTGCCTTCGTGATCGGCGGATTCGCGTTGACAGAGGACTTGCGAAAGCAGATGAAGTATTCATCCCATTGCGATAACTTGCAGCAACTCGAGCGGTTTGCACAGACGCTAAGCGGAGCGCTAAGCTCGAAGAAGACGAAGCAGTCGCATTGAAGCGGCGATTGATTCTTAACTTCCCGCTTCTCATCATCTCAACTGGCATTTTGGGCAGGCGAACACCCTACGGCCGCCGAGCAGCCAGTCTTCGATTTCGGTGTCGCAACGACTACATACCGGTTGCTTATAGACGAGGAGTCTCTCGTCACGATTCATGCGGCTACGCGGCTTACCGATTTCACTTGGCTCAGCAATGATGATGCGGTTGTACTTAACACCAATTTCCAGCAGTGCTTTCAGCTCTGACCATAAGGAATTGATCTGTTGTCGATCTAACGACTGGCCTGGAGTCTCGGGGTGAATACCAAGCAGATGCAGCACTTCACTGCGATAAATATTACCGACGCCAGCAATGACCGACTGATTCAGCAGCAGTGTGCCAATCGCGGCGCGGCTGCTGCCGATTCGACTCCAAACTTGCTCAAAGTCACCGTCGTCACGCAATGGATCTGCCCCTAAGCGTGCTTGAACCGCTGCCCGCTCCTTCGCAGTAATAACCCGGCACGTGTTGGGGCCATTGAGATCAAAGGCTTTTTCGCTGCCAACCACACGCAGGCGAACCTGACCGCGTGGTTCAGGAATGGGTGGGCGATGAAGGCGGAATTTTCCGTAGAGCCCCAGATGGACGTGAAGGGTTTTACCGGCTGACCAATTGTAGAACAGGTGCTTGCCGTGAGCCTCGACGGACTTGAGCGTCCGACCGGTTAGTAACTTCGCGCCGTCAACGAACCGCCCCTGCGGAGACGAAACTGTTAGTCGCTCGCCGGCAAAATCGCGGTGATGATCCCGAGCAAGCCGGTGAATCGTGTGGCCCTCGGGCATCGGTGAGACAGCTTCCTATTCGATCTCAGTTTTGTCGATCGCACCCTGGAAGTAACGCAGCGGTGCCAGCAAGTTGTCTTTCCAAGGCACGCGTATCTGATTTCCCTGACAGAGCAAAATCGTCGCGTCATCAACCGATAGATTCTCAGGATGTTCTTCCCTGATCCCTGCTGTGAGCGTGGAGATAAGTTGTCCAGGCTGCGCTGGATCGAGCTTGCGGACGCGTTCGTAGATTCCTTGCAGACCGATGGTCTTCCCACGTGCATCACGACACTCAGTGATCGCGTTGCTGAAGCAAAGGGCCAAATCACGAGAGTTGAGCTTCGTTTCGAAATTCTGGTACTCTTCCAGATCGGTCACGCCCCACGACTCGGGGGTGGCGTCCAAGTTCGCAGGGGCCTGTTTTAGAATCGACCAATCCTGTTGCCGGCTATCGAAGAACAGTGGCGGCGGATTCCCCGTGTTGCACAGCGAGAGGCTCCGTGTTGGGGAAAAGTAAGTGCAGATCATTGTCGTGGCAAAGCACCCATGCTCTGAGCACTCGGCGAATCGTCGACTAATCTCGTTGACGAATCGAGCTTGCCCTATTGTGTTGATGTTTTGCTTCATCAACTCACGCAATTCGTCGGAGAGCTTGCTGAAATCGGGCATCTGGCCGCAAATCTCCGCGACCATCATTCGCGTGATCCGGCCTGACGAGCACGAAGAAAGAAGGTACAGGTCAGAGCCGCCAGAGAGGTCACAATCGACGGCCTGGCTAGTGATCCAGACGTCGACCCCTGGCCGCACGAAGTGATTCTCTCGGCTTCCATTGCCTCCCCAGACCTCCATGCATTTCAATTCGGAGTTATCAAGGCTGGTCGATGCTGAAGATGACATGATTGTGGATTGTCAAAAAGGTTAATAGTGAGGTAATGCCTAGGAAACTGACTCAGAAGTTAGCGCCGTGTTGCTGGCGAAGTAGCGATTGTCATTCACCCAATCTTCACGCCTGTATCTGACCACAGAACTATCAGTTTCACGGACTTCGAGCAAGCTGAGCCGAAAGCCCATTTCCGTGATTTCAGTAAACAGCATGTGGGCGAGGTTCTCAACCGTGGTCGGCTGTGCAAATCGCTTCAACTTCAGGTCTTCGCCGGTTCGCAGCATGTGCTGGGTCAGTGTGTCGTAAAGTGGATCCTTCACATGGATCATCATCCCGTGGTCATACTCGGCTTTCAAGAACGGTTCGATCTTACCGTCGAAATCGCCGAACAGCGTCGACAGTGCGCCGGTCCGCTCGACTTCGAAATGGCAAGTGATTCCATAGCGGTGCCCGTGCAGGTTGCTACACTTGTCTTGCAACTCTTCGTTGCGATGGGCCGCGTAAAATTTGTACTGCTTTTGGATGATCATGCTGACTCTCTGACGATGATGATTCTCTGAGTGTAGCCCTAGCCCATCGGACGAGTGTCGACGAACGACAAAAACTCGCTGCGGCTGGATAAGTTGGTTTTCAGACTGCCGCGAAACGCGTTGGTGATCGTGGAGCTGCCGTGCTTTTTGACGCCGCGGATTGACATGCAGGAGTGCTCCGCTTGCACAATGACGCCGACACCCGATGTTTGCAGTCCTGTTTCGATCATTTCCGCGATGGTCTGTGTCATTCGCTCTTGAACTTGGGGACGACGAGCAACCTCTTCCACAACGCGGGCCAACTTGCTGAGACCAGTCACCTGACCTTGCGGGATATATCCGACGTGAGCCACTCCGGTAAAGGGCAGCAGATGATGTTCACACATGCTCGTGAACGGAATGTCTCGAACCAAGACAAGCTCACCATACTCTTCTTCAAAAGTCACTTCCAAGTGCCGGGCTGGATCGAGACGAAGGCCCTCGAACATCTCGGCGTACATTTTGGCAACGCGACGAGGCGTCTCTTCCAGGCCGGTTCGATCCGGGTCTTCGCCGACAGCCTTGAGAATCGTACGAACGGCAGACTTGATTGCAGCCAGGTCAACTTCACCCGGCTTCTTGCTCGAACGGTGGGACTCGGTTTGGGATTGGGAACCAAGCGAACCATTCTGAACGGTGCGACTTGATGAGGATGGGATGTCCAAAACGGTATGCATAGTGCCTGAACTCATTTGAGGTCACAGAAGGTCAAGAACAACACCGGTACCTTAGGCGGCGAGCAGGTCGTGACAACGCAAATTCCGCTCTTTTTCCGGCAGAAGCAAGGAAACCATCCGTTTGAGCGTATGAAAATCGGCCCAAGCCGCGATGCCAGCGGAAGACTGTGATACGCTCGTCGGCTCCGACGAGTCAATTGCTGGGTTTTCCTGACCGCAGCCATCCAATCAGACACGTGCGGTGAAGGTCCGATCTTTCAAGATGGCGCGAATTTAAGGATCGTGGCTTTGTCGCCACAAAAAAAGAAGCCGGTTTCCGGTCGGATGACGACTGGAAACCGGCTTCCGTGGCTATGTACAAGTCACCGTTATCGAGCGGTGAGCTGCATGCTCTTGTAGGTGGAATCCAAAGCGTGCCGCAAAGTCCAAGCTTGCGTATTACTGCAACTGCAGTGTTCAGCTTCGCTGACAGCGGTTTGCAAGGCGTGAACAGCGGAAGTGCTCATGCCGTGATTGTCCATCGACAGCAGATTCTTGGCGGTGGTCATGTAGACCTTGGCACAGGCGCTAGGATGACCTGCATTGAACAGGGGCGCACCCTCGGCAATCGCCGACTCGATCATCTTGTGCGGCATCGCTGCGGCCTGCTTGTCAGATGGCGGCATGATCACTGTGTCGATGACGTGGATCACTCCGTTGGTGGCGTCCAGATCGGTGGCAAGCAACTTCGCATTGTTCACCATGGCAACGCCACTCTTGACGGCGATGCTCACCGGTTGGCCCTGGAGCGTCTTTGCCTTGCCAGCAGCGAGCGCGTCGGACGAGTAAACGCGACCGGGGACAACGTGATACTTCAGTATCGCGACCAGCTTCGCCTTGTTCTCAGGCTTCAGCAGGCTTTCCACGGTACCAGCTGGCAACTTCGCGAAAGCATCGTCGGTGGGTGCAAACACCGTGAGCGGACCTTCACCAGCCAGCGCATCGACGAGGCCAGCTGCCTGAGCGGCTGCCACGAGGGTCTTGAAATTCCCTGCCTTAATGGCTGTTGTCGGCAGATCGTCGGACGCAGGCAGAATAACCTGATCGATCACGTGGATCACGCCGTTCGAGCAACCGATGTCCGTCTTCAAGACGGTCGCTTGGTCAGTTTTGACTTTACCATCGACAACCTTGATGTCGATCTGCTGACCGTTGAGTGCCTTCGCTCCGCTCAGTTTCACAACTTCGCTCGAGCCGACTTTGCCTTTCACAACGTGATAGGTGAGCACATCGACCAGCTTCTGCTTGTTTTCTGGCTTCAGCAGCGTCTCGACGGTGCCCTTCGGCAACTTGGCGAATGCCTCATCGGTCGGAGCGAACACTGTGAACGGGCCTTCGCCTTGGAGTGCGCCCACGAGATCAGCAGCCTGAAGTGCAGCGGCCAAAGTTTTGAATGATCCGGCCGCAACGGCGGTTTCGACGATATCCTTCTGAGCTGACCCGGCGGGGGCAGCTTGCGAGACGCTCGTTGCGAAGGCGAGGGTCAAGCCGACGCAAAGTGCCTTGGTTGATAGGTACTTACCCATGTTTTGTTTTCCTGTTGAATGGCGGGTTGTCACTGGACTGTGATTTAGACTGCAATTGAGCTTCGACGCTTGGCCAAGTCTGATCAAAATTGCTTTGGCATTAAAGGAAGGGGCAACCAAATGGCAAGTCCGGCTGGGAACTTTTTTTCGGATGTTTTCCTCGCAGCGTTTGTCGACCAGCGCCTATCGATTTTGCTTCGTCCACACATTGATAGACGAATTCCACAAGAGACAGAGACTGTCAAGATCGAGCTTCAGCAGATTAATCCGCGCAGCCAGACAACTGAGTGTCCGCCAAGCTCGATTCATGAAGGTTTGCGACTCGCCGCAGTTCGCTGCGAGTACGAACAGTTGGTCGCTATCTGGTGGTAGCCAGTGCAAGAGTGGCCTGCTGAACGCACGAGTCCTCCTGAAACTCCCACTGTCCAACCGCCGGTGTTAGCTCACCGCGTAGAATTCGCACCTGATCGGGTGCTTGAATGCCAACTTTGACACTATTGCCGTTGATTCGCAATATCGTGATCTGAACGTCGTCGCCGATCTGAATCGTCTGTTCCTCTTTCCTTCCAAGCACTAACATTGTGAATCCTTTCGAGGTTGGCGTTACACCTATTCCAAAATCACGAAACTGTAGATCCGCAATGACTACTGACAAGTAGGTCAGCACCATTTTTCCAGCCCCGCGCGCAATGCATGCACTGAAAGCAACAGCGTCGGTGAACCTTGCCAAACGCGTGTCGCAAATGTGTCTAAGATGACACCAGCGATTTGAAGAGCGTCGAGGAAGTCACCGCCTAGCCTTCCGATTCTCACTTCTCGCTCAGCGGAACATCGCGGTACTGAGTATGGCATGCGACACAGTTGGCGGAGATCTTAGCCATACTGATTCGAGCCATTCCTGTAGCGTCAGACTCGTTTGAGTCGGCCGACCGATTTCGGAGCGCGTTCTCAAGGCTTCGAGCAGCTGCTTCAGACTCTCGCAAGAACTGTCGGAACTGCGGCGGCTTTGCCTTGACGCCCTGGGTGCGCAGCAACTCCGTGAACTGCTCTCGCATCAGGAGTGCCTCATGCGCTGGATCGAGGTCGGGGTGGTCTGAAGGCGGAGACCACGCCGCCTGCGCGATGAGTCGTAAACGCTCGTGAGTGCTGTCCATGGCCACCATCGCCTCGGCGAGCGGAGGAACCTCGACAGATTCAGAGAACTCGACGACCAGCGCAGCGAGCGACGCGCTGTCCACGGGCTTGGTCTCACGCACTGATTCGAAGAGTCCACGGTAGTGTGGGCTCGTTCCAGCGATCTGCAGAACGGACATCGCCTGCGAAGCTGGAATCAATCCCGCTGCCACGCAGGCGACGCTTGCCGCCGCCGGACTACGATGCTTGCCGTGATGGCAATGAATGTATATCGGACCGTCCAATTCGCGAACTGCTTTCGCTAGTTCCCTTGCCCTTTGCATTGGCACGCCGTCGTAGCCATGCGGCAAGTGGACGTACCGGAGCCCGTACTTACCGGCAGTTGCCACGTCAGGCGTCACCCCATCCACACTGATGAGTGTTCTGACACCTAACATTTGCAACTCTTTAAAGGCTCTGTCTCCTTCAGGGAGCCCTCCGGAAATGACCTTGGGATGCACGCGCACGGGATTAGGAAGATAGTTGGCTCCGATCCGTTGCGGCCATTGTTGACGGGTAATCTGTTTTGTCTTCTGTCCCGCCTGAGTTCCGTCTGCCTGGCGTTGGGCACCTGCCTGCCAACAACCGAATGCCACGGACAAGACAAGTGCGACTAGTCTGGACATCGTCGGGACTCTCGGCAACTGGCAAAACTCTGGAGTGGCAACTTCCTTGATGAATGACGCAGCCTAATTGTACACGCGCGTGAGACTTCGTACGAGCGATCGCAAGGCAGCAAATGGTTTCCGCGCTGAATCAATGCCATCCTGCATATGCTCCGCGTTGTCGCGATTGTATAATGAAACATCCAGCACCAATCCTACTTTGCTCCAGGAGACAGCCCATACATAGCTGAGCAGGCGTCCGAAAATCACAAATTTTATCCGCGAGTACGTTGGAGAACGTTTTGAATCCGAAGACATGTCCTCTCGACGACGTCTATCAGGCTCTGCAATCGTCACCCGAAGGACTAAGCAACGCGGCAGCCAGTGAACGACTGGCGGAATACGGCCCGAACGAATTGCAGGCCACGCATCGTGTTTCTCCGTGGAGCATTCTGGCCGCCCAGCTGCAGAATGTGCTGATCATTATCCTGCTGATCGCCACCGTGTTCTCGGCATTTGTGGGTCACGGCATTGAGGCGATTGCGATCGCCGTAATTGTCTTATTCGCCGTCATCCTGGGTTTCGTCCAGGAGTACCGCGCCGAGCGGGCAATCGAGGCGCTGGGCAAAATGGCCGCCCCACAGGCGACAGTCTTGCGCGACGGTAAGTTGCAAACACTGCCTGCGCGTGACTTAGTGCCAGGCGATGTCATTGAGATTCACACAGGCGACAAGGTGCCGGCCGACTCACGAGTGGTCGAGTCGATCAATCTGCGGCTGGAAGAAGCGGCGCTCACTGGTGAATCCGTGGCCGTGGAAAAACAGAACCAGCCGCTGGAACGTGACGACGTGCCGTTGGGTGACCAGAGTAATATGCTGTTCGCGGGCACCGCGGTTACCTACGGCCGTGGGAAGGCAATTGTGTCAGCAACCGGGATGCAAACCGAATTCGGCAAGATCGCTGGTATGCTGCAATCGGTCGAGACCGGCACGACGCCGCTGCAACAGAATCTCGATCGCGTCGGCCGGCGGCTGGCTCAAGCGGGATTTGCCATCGTGGTGTTCGTCGTACTACTCGGCCTCTACCAGGGACGCGGCTGGCTCGACATGCTAATTTTCGGGATCGCGCTGGCGGTGGCCGTGGTCCCCGAAGCACTGCCGGCGGTCGTAACGATTTCGCTGGCTATCGGTGTGCAGCGAATGGCGCGACGTCATGCGCTCGTGCGGCGATTGCCTGCCGTTGAGACGCTGGGCAGCACGTCGGTCATTTGCACCGACAAGACGGGCACCTTGACCCGCGATGAAATGACCATCCGCAGAATTGTCGTCGCAGGCGAAACGTTTGAGGTTACGGGTGCTGGCTACGACCCAATCGGCGAGTTCCAACACCACGGCGAAGAAGTTGAAGTCAGTGAACAGCTTGAGCAATTGCTACAAGCCGCGGCGCTCTGCACCGATGTCTTGCTAGAGAAGGACGACGACGGGAAATGGACGATTCAAGGCGACCCGACCGAGGGTGCACTGGTGGTCGCTGCCGCAAAGGCAGGTCTCGGCAAGTCGCAACTGGAAACCGACTATCCGCGTGTCGACGAAATCCCCTTCACTTCCGAAACCAAGCGGATGACGACGATCCACGAGATCGACGGCACGACGGTCGCCTACACGAAAGGGGCACCGGAAGTCATTCTGCAGCGCTGCGCATTGCGTCTGTGCCCCGATGGGGTCTCCGAGTTAGACGACGCTGCCCGCGACGACGTGCTGGAAGCCGCCAACCAAATGGCTGAGGACGCGCTACGGGTACTAGCGATTGCCTCCCATCCAGGTGCGGGACGAGACGACGCTGAAGTCGAAATGACCCTGTTGGGTCTGGTCGGCATGATCGATCCTCCCCGCGAGGAAGCCAAGTCTGCGGTCGCGGAGTGCGAACAGGCGGGCATCCGGCCGATCATGATCACGGGTGACCACCCAACCACCGCCAAAGCGATCGCAACTGAGCTGGGAATCCTGAAGCAAGGCGACGTGGTCACGGGTGCTGAGCTCGACAAACTTTCTGATGCGGACTACGACCAACAAGTGGAGCAGATAGAGGTGTACGCCCGCGTGTCTCCGAAGCACAAGCTGAGGGCTGTGGCCGCGTTGCAGGACAAGGGATACGTCACGGCCATGACAGGGGACGGAGTCAATGACGCGCCGGCACTGAAGAAGTCCGACATCGGCATCGCGATGGGTATCACAGGTACCGAAGTGACCAAAGAGGCGGCCGCAATGACGCTGACCGACGACAACTTCGCGTCGATCGTCGCGGCAATTGAGGAGGGAAGGATCGTCTACGGCAACATTAAGAAGTATCTGATGTACCTGCTCTCGTCCAACGTCGGCGAGTTGGGCTTGATGGCTGGTGCGGCCTTCGCAAATCTGCCGCTTCCGCTTACTGCAGTCCAGCTCTTATACGTCAACCTGGCCACTGACGGACTACCGGCGCTTGCGTTAGCGCTCGACCCGCCCGAGGCTGATTTGATGAAGCAGAAGCCGCGCAATCCAAAAACTGGCATTTTCACACGGCCTGTCGTGGCGTTGATGCTCGTCGGCGGAATTTGGTCGACGATTATCAATTTGAGCCTATTCTGGTGGGCGCTTCGCTCGAACTACCCGCTCGAACACGCCATGACGATGACATTCGTATCGTTGGTCCTGATTCAGTTTTTCAAGGCATACAATTTCCGCTCCGATCACCTTTCGATTCTGCGCCGTCCGTTTGAGAATCGATGGCTAAACCTTGCGATCATCTGGGAATTGCTCCTGTTGTGGCTGATCGTCCATATCCCATTTCTGCAAACACCGTTCAGCACACAGACGCTCTCAGTCCAGGAATGGCTGCTGATTTCGGGCCTGTCGCTGACTATCGTCCCCGTGCTCGAGTTGGCAAAGGTGTTTGTTCGTCGATATTGACTTTGCCCGCCAGGCGCGGCCCACGTTGACTGCCAGCTTGGGGAATCTCAACTCGACAATACGATTCCACGCACACCGGTTGGCTGGCAAGCGCGCCAATTCGCGCACTCTCGTGGCATGAGTGTGCGGTAGCTCCGTCAAATGTGCTACTGGTCGACACTCAGTAGCGTTGGTATGCGCTTTGCTTCCTACTTCGACAACTGAAGGTCGTTAGGTCACCCCCGTATGCGTTGGGAGCGGCAACAGGTGGGATCACTGTTCAAGAAGATCTTGGTACCTCTGGATTTTACTTCCAAGAATGATGCAGCGTTGCGCGTGGCGGCCGATCTCGCCAAGCAGAACGACGCTCACGTAACACTGATCCATGTCATCGAGAAGATCGAGTACGCCGACGAAGAAGAAATCGCGAGCTTCTATGAGTCGCTGAAACAACGCGCCCGAACGATGTTGCGGGCATGTGCAGAAGGGTTTCATCGTGCCATGTTACCAGTGACCGAAGAAGTGGTGTTAGGCAATACGACCCAAACCGTCGTCAACTACGCGACGGAGAATCAGATCGACCTCGTGGTGCTCAGTTCGCACAGAGTCAATCTCGATGAGCCCCCCAAAGGCTGGGCTACTCTGAGTTATCAGTTGTCGATACTCTGTCAGTGTCCGGTGATGCTTGTGAAATGAACGGAATCGACCATCTCAGCCGCCCCAAACTTTCATTTCCTGGCTCCTCGCTATCGGTACAGACGCTTGTTTGTAGCATGCACGCCCCACGACGAGGACATGGCTTTCGTCGGCAGACTAACGAGAACTACTGATGGCAGTCCGCAATCTTGAGAAGATATTTCGCGCGCAAAGCGTTGCGATCATTGGTGCCAGCCAGAACGAGTCGAGTCTGGGCCATACCGTAGTACGCAACGTGCTCGGCGGCGGCTTCGAGGGCGACGTGTTCCCGGTGAATCCGAAGTATAAGACGATTGACGGGCTGCGCTGTTACGCGCGGATCGCCGATTTACCGGCGCCCGCTGACATGGCGATCATCTGCACACCTGCCGCGACCGTGCCCGCCGTTGTCCGTGAATGCGGCGAGGCGGGCATCATGGGACTGGTGATCATTTCAGCGGGCTTCCGAGAGTCGGGCACCAGCGGGGCTGAGCTGGAAGAAGTCGTCCTGCGCGAGGCAGCTGCGTTTGATGGTTTGCGGATGATTGGGCCCAACTGTCTCGGGATTATGGCTCCGCACAATTCGCTCAACGCAAGCTTCGCTAGCGGATCGCCGTCACGAGGTCACGTTGCATTTCTGTCACAGTCGGGTGCCGTCTGCACAGCGGTCCTCGATTGGGCGAAGCAGGAGCACATTGGATTCTCGTATTTCGTTTCCGTGGGCAACATGCTCGACGTGACGGTCGCCGACCTGATCGACTACTTTGCTTCCGATCCCTGGACCAAGTCGATCATCATGTACGTCGAATCAATCACCGAAGCTCGGGAGTTTATGTCGGCGGCCCGCGCTTTCGCGCGCCGCAAACCAATCATCGCGTACAAAGCCGGCCGCTTTGCCGAATCCGCACAGGCAGCGGCATCGCACACTGGGGCGATGGCGGGCGTCGATACCGTCTATCAAGCGGCATTCAACCGAGCTGGGATCGTCCGCGTCATGGAGATGACCGACATCTTCGACTGTGCGGAGCTACTCGCTCGACAGAAGCTGCCCAAGGGCCCGCGGTTAGCAATTGTGACCAACGCAGGTGGGCCAGGCGTGATGGCCATCGATGCGCTGCTGGAATTGAAGGGCGCGCTGGCTCAACTGACCGACGAGACGATGGAGACCCTTAACCAACACCTGCCGCCCGCATGGTCGCACAACAATCCGGTCGACGTATTGGGGGACGCGAGCCCACAGCGGCTGGCCAAAGCAGTCGATATCGTGCTGGCCGATGAGGGAGTGGACGCAGCGCTGGTGGTGTTCGCGCCGCAGGCCGTCAGTGAACCCACCGATGCGGCCGAAGCAGTAATTGAAATTGCCAAAACGAGCGGGAAACCGATTCTTACGTCGTGGATGGGCGGCGTCGCAATGCAGCCGGGCGTCGACCTGCTCAACGCCGCCTCGATCCCTACCTACCCCACGCCGGAAGCAGCTGTTCGTGCATTCATGTATCTGGTGACGTACGCGCGGACCCGCGAAGTGCTTAGCGAGACGCCACGCGATTTGTCGGTCAACTTCCCACTCAGCCGCAACAAGCGGAGGTTCGAGTTAGAGGCAAGCCTGGGCAACGGACAAGGCACGCTCAGCGAAGACGCCTCGAAGAATCTTCTCGAAGCTTACGAGATTCCCGTGGCGAAACCCCAGCAAGCCCGCAGTGCCGATGAAGCGGTTGAAGTCGCCAACGAGATTGGATATCCGGTGGCTTTGAAGGTGCTCTCGCCACAGATCACACACAAGACGGACGTCGGCGGCGTCGCACTCGATATTGCCAACGACGCCGAGGTGCGCGAAGCTTACGATCGCATCGTCTCACGTGCCCGAGAGCTCCGGCCTGATGCAACCGTCGAAGGGGTCACCGTGCAGAAAATGGTGACCAGCCCTGTCGGGCGCGAGTTGATTGTCGGCGCGAAACGCGATGCCGTCTTCGGGTCGGTGCTGTTGGTGGGAGCTGGAGGCACAGAAGCGGAGTTGTTCAAAGACATTGCTCTTGAGTTACCGCCGTTGAGTGAGCGTCTCGCGCGCAGGATGCTCGAATCGTTGCGGTCGTGGCCGCTGCTGACCGGATATCGCGGCCGTCCGCCGGTAAACATCGATCGCCTGGTCGAGGTGCTGATGAGAATCTCGTATCTGATCGCAGATTCTCCCGAAATCAGCGAAATGGACGTCAATCCGCTGCTCGTCACTCCGGACGATGTGATCGCTCTTGATGCTCGGATAATCGTTGATCCTGAACTGCTGAAGCGTCGGCCGGAACCATATTCACACTTGGCCATCCATCCTTACCCGGAGGAGTACACACGCACCGCGGAGCTCAAAGATGGTACTCAAGTGCTTCTGCGAGCAATCAAGCCAGAAGATGAGCCAATGTGGCACGAACTGCTGAAATCTTGCTCAGAGGAATCCATCTGGTATCGCTTCATGCGGATATTCAAGGAAGCGAGCCATGAGATGGCCGCTCGTTTCTGCTACATCGATTACGATCGTGAAATCGCTATTGTGGCCGAACTGGAGCGCGATGGTGAGCGTAAGCTGATCGGAGTCGGCAGATTGGTGGCGGATGCCGATCATACCGAGGCGGAGTACGCCGTGCTTGTTGCCGATGCCTATCAAGGGCGCGGGTTGGGCGGGCTGTTGACCGACTACTGCCTCGAGATTTGCAAGTCTTGGGGAATCCGCTCGGTAGTGATTGAGTCTGCCCCTGACAACCGGAAGATGCTACGCATGTCTGAGGGCCGAGGTTTCACGATTGAACGCTGCGACACCAACGGCATCGCCATTGGTCGTGTTGCGCTCGATTAGTGCGGAGCGCGTTTGGACAAACGAATCAACGGATCGCAATCTACGGGTCCACCCACCGGGGTGGTCGTCTAAGCACGTGACGATTCTGCGCTAGTCGCCGCCCTCTCCCACTCGACTGCCGGCGGGGCCTAGCAATCATTGAGGGGCACATGCGCGTATTTGTCTTAGCGCGCGTTTACGTCACATAAGCGTTTGCCGGCGGCGGCGTTCTGATCGGCATTTCAGCAGTCGCGGCGCGGCAATCGTTGGCATCCGGTTTGCACAGCTGTACGAGGTCATGGCGATGTGAAGCGCGAGGGGAACACCATGATCCTAAGCCGCAAAGGTTGCAACCAGAATCGAAGACTCAATGCCCGCCGTCGTCGGCAGCGGGTGCAACATAGAGGACTGACCGTCGAGCCTCTGGAATCACGGCGCCTACTGGCCACTATCGTGGTCGATACCCAATTCGATCTGGTGGACGTCGCGAACACTGCCACAATCAGCGATCTTCCAGGGCCGGATTTGCAAGTCTCCCTGCGTGAGGCACTGTTGGCTGCGAACAACACACCAGGGATTGATCAGATTGAATTTGACTCGGCGGCGGTATTCGCTGATAGCCAGACAATTCTCCTCGACCACGGCCAGCTTAGAATTCGCGACTCGGTGAATCTGGTCGGTCCTGGCGCCGATCGACTGACCATCGATGCCCAGGGTCAGTCGCGGGTGGTGCTCATCGGCAACAATAGCGCAGCGTCGCGACTCGATGTGTCGCTCAGTAGTCTGACGCTGACAGGCGGATTAACGACCGCCGACGGCGGCGGAATCCAGAACGCCTTCGAGAATCTCTCCCTCACGGAGATGCAAATTGTTGGCAATACCGCGGCCAACCGCGGCGGTGCGATTCACCATCAAGGTGGCGATCTGCACATCGAGAGCAGCACGATCGCAAACAATGCCGCAGCCAAGGGTGGCGGGCTCTGGACAAAGCTCGAAGAAGCAGACAAGACCACGTTGATCGTTAACTCAACCTTCTCGGGCAACACAGCTAGCGATCGCGGTGGCGGCATTGAGAACTTCCTCGGCGCGACGACTATTCAGAACAGTACAATCACGGCGAACAGCGCACCTACCGGTAGCGGGATCGCGAGCAAAGGGAACTCCAGTTCTGAGACGCGAATCGGTTCCAGTATCATTGCGGGCAATCTGTCCAGCGACATCGACTTTGTCGCTGGTCCGCTCAACACATTCGTAAGTTTGGGGTCCAACGTTGTCGGCTTGGGCACCGGTGCTGCCAATTTTGACAACGACGATCAAACGAGTATCGTCGATCCAAAGCTGGAGGCGCTAGCCGACAACGGCGGCCCGACCCAAACGCATGCCCTGCTCGCAGATAGTCCGGCAATTGACTCGGGAGACAACAACCTCGGACTGTCGTTCGACCAGCGCGGCACGCCCTTCGTGCGGTCGAGTGGAGCGGACAGCGATGCTGGCGCTTTCGAGTTACAAGGACTGACCGGACCACTCGTCGTCGACATTGCAGTTGACGAAAGCGATGGCAACTTCAGCCCCGGCGACCTCAGTTTGCGGGAAGCCATTGAGCTGGCCAACAGCAACCCCGGCGTTGACGAGATTATGTTCGACACTGCCGGTGTGTTCGCCACCCAACGAACCATAGCGCTCCAGTTTGGCACGCTGTTGATCAGCGACGACGTCAACGTGACGGGCCCAGGAGCGACGCAGCTAACGATCGTCGGCCAGCCGGGGGCCGACTTGCTGATGATTGAAGATGGAGACCCTCGCAGCAATATCGATGTTTCGATTGCAGGACTGACGTTAACCGGTGCCGGACGGGCCGCGATCAACAGCATGGAAAACCTGAGAGTCCGCGATAGCCTCATTACGGGGAACACACTGTGGGGAATACTCTCTGATTCGTCGGGACTCAATGACTTTTTCCGCAGAAACAAACTGGCAGTGATCAATAGCACCATCGAAAACAACACCGATGGTGTGCAGACGTATGAGAGCTACGTCAACATTACCAACAGCCGCATTTCCGGGAACTCCAACTACGGCCTCTATGCAAACGAAGGCAAAGTGTCGGTTAATGTCAGCACGATTAGCGCGAATCGGGGCGGCGGCATCTACGCCAACAGCCCAGACTTAGAAGATGGTTTCGTCAAGGTTCAAGGAAGTCGGAACATCAATAACACTGCCCGCCGAGGCGGTATCT
>JANQQA010000079.1 GCA_028285205.1 Bythopirellula sp.
AGATTGCCACACGAGGGCTTCGCTCTCATGCAGCTTCACGAAAGAATCCTTGCCGTCCATGTAGCCCGCAATGTCATTCGGGAACTGACGCGCAAGGCGTTTCTTCAGGGCCCCATACTGCGAAGCAACCGTCGGATGTGCAACTAGGTAGTCGCGGAATGCCAAGTGACGAATTACCCCACGGCTGCCTAACTCGAAAGCATGAATCTGGTGCGTCCTCAAACCCAACGGGCCTGTTCTTCGGAAGTAACGTCGGCCTGCGATACCAAACTCGCCTAAACTCTCGTAACCTAGGTTGCCCCAGTTGGCAGTCTGTCCGTCCAAGCGATTCAGGCTGCGGACCTCTAGTAGAATGTCAATAATCGGTTTCGCACTCATGCCGGGAATTGACGTGCTCCCAATGTGGTGGATTGAGGAGACCACTGACCCGAGAGCTCGGCTAATCCGCTTGGCTTCTTTGGCAAACGATTCGGGCCAGGAAGCGTCGTATGGGATGACATCGACACGCATACTCGATCTAAGTCGCGAACAGTTTAGTGATGGCCAAGAAGCTGCCGGCCTTAATCGCTACAGATGTCAGATGTTCTTCCAACAAGGTCTGGATGCCAACAGGAACAGACACTAGACGTAAAGACCCCCTCCGCCTAAGTATTATCCAGTCCGACTGCAACTACAATTCTGCGGAATCTACCTCCGCGAGGTAGCGGTCTAGATCGTCGAGTTGCCAAGGCACATAGACGAGTTGAGTTACGGAGTGCAGCCCCGCAAGCTCAATTGTCTGGTTCGGTGGCGTGATGATCGCAAGAACAGGCCCGCTAAAGTCCTGGGGAGCGGTACCGCGAGTAAACAGATAGATGGGTAGGCCTTCGATAGTCGCGTGGTCACCATTGTGTAGTGCTTTGAAGGCCGGACCGAGTTGTGATCTCTCAAGGTGCCGAAGATTCTCTCTTGCCGGAACCGCAAAGCCAACGTGCTCAGCACCCTCCTCGCGTGCGAGCTCATAGAGCTTTGCGGCGCCGCGCATGATGGCTTCATCGTTGAAGCCGTACGCCGGGACGTGGAAGCACGCCATTTTTTGCTCCCTCCTGGACACACATGGTGCGCAAGTGACATCACGTGGCTTTGGACTGCCCGACTAGGCCCAACCACATACGATCTTATGCACTAGGTCACTCAAGAACGACGTATATGATAGGGGGCGTCCGTGCCTTCCCAAACCCTGATACCCAAACAAAAACCGGACAGAATCATCGCAATCCTCGGAGCAACAGACCGGTAGATACTGATGACTATCGCACCACACTCCATCCGCTGCTGTGTGCGATATGCACCCGCGAGGTTTGTGACTATGCCAGCGCTAGTTACTCGTACGCGTCCCTTACGGCGGAGTCTCAGATTATGGGAATCTGCCCGGCTTATACTTTTCAGCTGGCGAAACTTTGCTGACTGACAGCTCACGGGATACGGCGAAACCGAATCATCTGCCAAAGCTGGTTGGCGCATATTGACGTTGCACGGCTTGGTTACCCTTGATTGAGCGTGCGCGGCGTCCGACTATTCTGTGTGCCCTACAGGAAACTGGCTCCACCCCGGTGGGGCTCTTTTTGCCGATAACGTGGTAGCGGACGTAGTCAAGGCTCGCCGACTAGGCGAACAGAAGTGCTCAGCGCGCTACACCTAAAAAAAGCGTCCTCGTTTCTACGACTGTGCGCGAGACCTCTCGCCCGCCGTTGAGCCAACTAGTCAATCGAGACTCGAGATTCGAGACTCGCCTCGAAGGGTGTTCATTCTGGATCGACTGTCGCAAAACGGCCAGGAGCGGACGTTCGATCTGCCCCTCCTAAACCCGCCCCACTCCTGGTCGGCTATGTAGAGTACTTTAGCGCTACCCGATCATAGAGGCAGCGCACATCCGACATTTCGGTCGACTCGCAGTCGCGGTCGCTACGATCTGCATAGACCGACACAACATACGCGCCAGTTAAACCACTACCCCAATGAAAGGACACTTGGTTGTTCCGAACATTTATGTACGGTCGGTGGGGCCCAATCCTGAGCATTGGGCTTGATTCGATGAGCGCGTCGCAAATGGCTTTACCACTATCGCTTGGCGCGCCCCCGCAGTGAAAATAGTTGAGCTCCAAACGCGATAGTTCCGCATGCGCCGCAGCATGGAGTTGATCATAGTCCATGTCGGAGAACTTACTCATCCGATAATGAAAAGCATCCAAGTTGCGAGGAAGTCCCGGTGTGATCGGATGAAAAAACAAAGCGCATCCGGCGATTCCTGCCAATATGATCTGGCGACGGTCCTCTCTGCATCGAAAACCCTTAACTAGGTAAACTACAGGTACAACTAGGCAATACAGAGCGATCGCTAGGTCGAAAAAAAAGAACTTCACTATTCCAAGCAATAGAGGGTTTGCGAAGTACCCCTCGGCAAGATAAAGCAGCCATAGGCTGATGCTTGCAACCAGAACGAGTCCCGCATGGATGTAGTGAACTCTGATGCTCATTCGACGCCAATTATTCTCAGGTTGGTGTTTCGCACGAATGGCTGGAAAGGGTCAGGAGCAGCCTACCAGACGCTCTGTGACCGCCTCTATCGCCCGATTAGGCGACTTCTAGCGCCCCTGGACGGCTCTTCTCGGCCAGAAGCGGACGCTGGCCGGAAAAGAAAAAACCCGGCCAAAGCCGGGTTCACTAACAGTGAAAGGAGCCCTCAGGCTGCCTTCAGATCGCTGGCTGCGCTTTTCCCGCGTTCCGTCACTACTTCATAACTGACTCGCTGCCCTTCGGCCAATGAGCCCATGCCTGCCCGCTCGATCGCACTGATGTGAACAAACACATCTTTCGTGCCGTCTTCCGGGGCAATAAAACCAAACCCTTTAGAGGGGTTGAACCACTTCACAATTCCTGTAGCCATCGATGGCCTCCATATACAACAGTCCGCGCGCAACTCGGGCGCGGTTTCGAACAATCTGATCGCGTTGGTTGATTTAAATCAGGTGTCCCAGAACAGGACAGGCCAAAGAAAAGCAGGCCAGAACGTAGATCGCGCGCAGATACTGTACCTTCGCGTGTCAGAACGCAAGCAACCGACCT
>JANQQA010000160.1 GCA_028285205.1 Bythopirellula sp.
AGAAGAGAACCGCCAGGATCCAAAGCACCTTGACTTGAGCTTCAGCGCTGGATCGACCAATGCCAACAATGGCAATCAGATTGGCTACGAGTACAACAAAGCCAAGCGGAGCACCCAGTTCAAGCGTCATAACTGCCTCCTCAGTAACTCATCTTGTCCTGCAAGGACGTCCTGCACAGACAACAGTCGCCTGGCTTAATCGTTCCGAAGTTTATTGACGCTGCCGATAGGGAACGTGGCTTGCTGTGCGGTGTTGACTATTTGATGTGATGAACTTCGCGTGCGGAGAGCCGCTTTCACGACGAGGTTTGATTGATTGAAAGGAGAACTGAGATGCTCAAGCAACGCGTTCTACAAAATGACGTGCACACTCTCGAAAAAACACCCCCCGAGCCGGCACCCGAACAAGCGCCCCAAGTACCAAATCTGCCGGAGCCCGCACCACAACCACCAAACGCGCCGCCGTTGCCGCGCCCCACTGTGCAAGATCCGGGCGACTTGGACGGCGATCCACCGCCGCAAATACCGCCGGGCATTCCTGTTCCTGAGCCGATGAAGGAGCCTTCGGAAACCATACTGGTCAGATAGCGGATGCATGAAGATTTCCGAACGCCGGAACATTCATTGGCCCGCTGTGTATTGAAATCAGAAGTTGAGGAGACAGGAGGTCAGCCATGAAGGAACAGGTCATTGCCTTGTTCGATACGCCGGCAAAGGCATCAACAGCCGTCGAGGCGCTGGGCTCGTCCGGCGTAACCTCTGAGCGCATCAGTGTTCTCGTCGGCGATGAGTTTCGCGAGGAGTATTTCGGACCAGCCAATACAACGCATCTGGCCGAAGGGGCCGCGACCGGTAGCGCCGTCGGTGGCGGCCTCGGCATGCTGCTGGGCGGATTGGTTGTCGCTGCACCAGCGACCATTCCGGTTGCCGGTCTGTTTATCGCCGGTCCCATCGTTGCCGCGCTTGCCGGTGCTGGCGCGGGCGCAGCCGCGGGCGGTCTGGTCGGTGCACTCATCGGTCTTGGCGTGTCGGAGGATCAGGCCAAGCAGTACGAAGAGGCCATCACCGAGCCCGGGGGCATCCTATTGGCCGTTTCTGTCAGTAATGAGGACCGAGCAAGTATCGCCAAACTGCTCGAGGGTGCGGGCGGCGCAGCAGTGTTTGGTGCCATGTGAGGTCGTGGGTGCCAGAAAGAGAAATTTTTTTGGTCGGCGACGGGAACCTTCTTTCGGGTTTGGAGTTTTCACCCTATGAGCCGCCTCAACGAGGCTTAGTCTTAACACTGTTCACTAGACGCAAGAAAGGACGGTCTCAAATGCTTTTCGTCGCCAAAGCACGTGCTGCTCGAAGCGACTCACCAATCGCACGGAAGAATTGGCGCTGGGCGTCCCAGCCTGAACCTTATTTACAATCACACGTCGCTTCAGTTCCAAGTGCTGTGTTGCGCTTGTCCCGTGACGTTGGTCCCACCGTTCAGCTTGCGCCACGCAGGTTAAAGGCTGCAAATGACGCACTGCTAGCGAGCAGAGATGGTGATTGGATTTGGCCTGCGGCGGCGCAAAATGGCGCCTCAATGCGCGCGGTGCGCCCGCCCGTTCGCAAGGCAGCATGACGATCTACCCAACGTTTCGACGAGAACAAGCACGCGCCACTAAGCCGGGATGTCGTCATCCATTCACCTAGGGAGGAAGTGGCAGTGCTGGCGCGTCACCGCTCCGTTCCGGTGACGCGCCCTTCCCACAACCCTTCAGCCGCGAGTGATTGAGTTGCGTTTATTGCGTTTTTGGTCCGTCAGCACGCCGCGGCTCACCGGCGGCCGGCACATGTTTCGAATATCCGATTAGAAGGATTGCAAATGAACAACGCACAACCGATGACCACTGCAACTCGCATGAAGAACTCCGCTCTGGCCGTCAA
>JANQQA010000163.1 GCA_028285205.1 Bythopirellula sp.
AGCGTATCTCATCCTGCTGTATCGGATCGGCCAGCCAGAGCTCGCGCTCGAAGAGTACGCGCGGCTAGTCCCGGCAGGCAGTTCGCTGTCGGCCCACGCGCCCACGCTGTTGCAACTGGCTGACAGCAGCGGCTGTTGGGATCGCTATCTGGAGATTTGCGCGGACCGCGACGATGCGGTCGGCTTCGCTTCGGGCATCTTGGCTCGCCAACGTACGTAGCGTGCCGATCATTCCTCGCGCGGCGGAGGAACGTCCTCGGGTCGCGGGCCTTCGGCACGCCTACGTCTTCGCGGGCCTTCCTCCTCTTCAAAATACCCAGGTCGGCGCCCGCGGGGTCCCTCGAATCCCCGTGGCGGTCCGTCCAACATGCGTCCAGGACCACCTAGTCCACGGTCACCATTGGGAGGCGGACCGAATCGCTCTCCCGGGGGCGGCTGTCCGCGAAGTCGCGGCGCACCTTCCTGGGGACCACGTCGATCCTCAGGGCGGCCCCACCGTGGACTTCCGTCGCGATCTTTCCACCGTTGCCGAGCACGTCGTCCTTGGAACAACCCAATCAGCTGTTGTTGCATTTGATCCGTCGGCAACGCGAGTAGGCGTTCCTTCTGAGCAGGGTCGAGTTCCTCGACAAAGAAGTTCTGCAGCTCTTCTTCAGTTGGGCGTGCCGCTCCCCGCCCGCGTGAACCGGCTCGACGCCCTCTTTCCATTTGATGCAAATGCTGCAGAAACCAAGCACGCACTTGTTCCAGTTGCTGCCTTTCGTCCAGCTGTTTAAATGCCTCGCCTACATCAGGAGGTACAGCCTGGGGAATAAGTTCTTGCAACCGTTGGAATTCCTTAGGATTGTCTCTAAGGAGCTGCATCAATTCACGTCGAACCTTTTCAGGCGACATGTTCTGCGGATTGCTTTCCAGCTGTTGATCCATTGCCCTCTTGAGTCGCATCATATGCGGAAAAGCTTTTCGGAACAGGTCGCGCAGTTGCTCTGGCGTGAGTTCGAATGTTCGATCCTCGAGAAACCTCTTAATACCAGTTGCTGCATCCTCGGCCTGTTGTTCGTCCGGCTGTTCTCGCAATTCGTATTGCTCGCTCGGCTCCAGCTCGTTGAGCCATTGTTGATAGACATACATCGTCGGCAGCAGTTGTTCTTGTTCGTCTGCTGCTGCGATTTCCTGATGCAAAGTTCTCAGCTCTTGCTGCCTGCTGTCAGGTAGCTCACGAAAACGGTTGAATTTTCCCCGCAAGGAGGTCTTTTCGCTTTCGTCCAGAGATTCCAGCCAATCCTGTCGCTGGTCGCTGTCGCTGATGAGCTGGTGTTCCTCCAGCTTGCTGGCCAATTGTTCTGCGCTGAGGGTGTAGCTGGTCACATCTTCGCCGAGATACTCGCGTAGATCTCGTAGAAAGTTGACACTCTCAAACTGCGAGTAGATGTCCACGTTCTGAATGATCGGCAGGTCGGCCAGCAACCGGCGATTCGGGTTCTGTGCAATAACTCGTACCATCAGCGCCGCCAGCAGCACGGTCACCGCCAGGAGCAGGATGTTGGTCGTGTTTCGCTTGCGCCGCTGGATGGGCAAAGCGATCGTCTTCGCTTCGAGGTCATGTTGCGCGGCGTCGACGACCATTTCCATCGTGGTATTGGAAAAATCGTCGCCCACGTGCGGCATGGGTAGCTGGTCGAGAGCCGACCAGGCACGCTGAGCACTTTGCAACTCTCGGCGAAACTGCTCGTCGGAGGCGAGCTGTTGCTCGACCTGCGCACTTTCTTCCGCAGAAAGCTCGCCGTCCAGATAAGCGACGATTCGTTCGAGTTGTTCGGGGCTCGATTTCATTTTCGTGATTACAGTTTTGCGCCCTGCTGGAGGTAGGGCTCCAGCACTTCGCGCAGGTTGGCCCGTGCACGCGATAGCAACGACTTAATCGCCGACGGGCTTTGTTCCATGACTTCGGCGATTTCTTCGTAGCTAAGGTGTTCAAATTTGTTCAGCAGCACCGCCATCCGCTGACGTTCGTTAAGCGTCGAGACGGCGATTTTTACCACTTCGCTCAGTTCCGCCTTATCGAGCTGTCGTGTTGGCATCAAGCCACTTGCCGCCAGCGCTTTGGCGGCCAGGGGGTTGCCGCCCAACTCGCCACTTTCGGTGCCCACGAGATTCACTTCCTTGCGTCTTGATAAACCGCGCAGTGCATTCGACGCGACGTTGTTGGCGATCGTATACATCCAGGTGGAAAACTTCGAGCCCGGCACATACCGCTTACGTGCTCGGTAAATCCGCAGAAACACGTCTTGTGCCAGATCCTCCGCCAGGTCTTGCTTGCCCACCAGATGCGTCATCAGCGCGACCAATCGGCTTTGGTACCGCTGCATCAGTTCCTCGAACGCGCCAGCATCGTCATCGCGCACCTGAAGCATCAAGCGCACGTCAGGGTCCTGCGCCGTGTAGCGCTGGGCGGTGGATTCGCTGATAGCCAAACGGTGTGTCTCCAGCTGTCGCAGAATGGCGGATCGTGTCTCAGTCTACCAGCAAACCTGGCCAGTTTGCAGGCACACAGGTGAAACACCGCGGCGACGAAAGAGTTTCTCGTCACCCGCGAGAAGTTGACTCCGACTGCAGAAAAGGGAACTCGGCTCCTCGATTCCCTTGCATTTTGGTATAATGAGGGCACGATGAGATGTTTCTTGTTGTGCCTGCCGATCGCGCTGTTGCAGCTTGTTGCCTGGCAGCAAGCCTGGTGTCGGCCTCCAGACCAAGTGGCCGGTTCGCCGATACCGCCACTGCAAAAGCCCACACCGCGTCGGTCGGTAGCTGACACACCCAGTGGGCGCGATAATCTCTGGCTTCAATGGCGGCAGCCAGCTCGTTCGAAACAGCCTGCCCAGCCCGCGAAGAAGCAGACCACAGAAGAGCAGGCCAAGCCCCGTGACGACGCCGAGCAGTATCGGGAAGATCTGCAAACGCTCTGGGATAGCCGCGAGATGCAGATCGCCGTCGCAACGGTCAAGGAGTTTTGTCGGCGTGCCGCGCAGACCAGTCCGGCAGAGGGTGAGCAGTTTCTGACCAAACTGGCGGAGCTATCGCCAGACGAGCAGCAAGACTGGCTCAAGCGATTTCAGACGCGGCGATTAAGCGTAGCGCTCGGTCGACAAGTAGACGCGCTGACGCGACAAATCCGGGTTGAGCGATCGCTCAATGCAGGCCGTCGGGCCGCGCTAAACGTCGCCGAGATGCGCCGACAGTCGACGGCAACGGCACAGGCGTCTTCGACCCCAAAGCCATTCATCCAACTTCCTTCGTTGGGAGTGGAAGCGATCACCGAACAGTTTGGTGTCAGTTATGACCCGCTGGAGGCGGTCGTCGATCCTGTGAGCCCGCGCGGTTATCGACGCAAAGTGGCTGCCGCTATGAGTTTGCCAGGCGACTTGCCGCGCAGCGATGCGCGCAATTTCATTCGTGGCGAGGAAGGTGTCGACTTTGGTGAATGGGCCACCACCAAGAACGCTCAGCCACCCGGACTGGCGGCTCCCGCGCCCGGTGCTCTCCCAGCGCCACCGGGTGCTGTCCCAGCACCGCCGTGAACTTACCATCGCCAATCTAACTAGGCGTTCACCGCGTAGTTGGCTGCCGACTCATCGTCGAACCAGACCGCGTAGAAGATAATCAGCCCACCTAATGCGGCAAAGCCCACGCAGAAGTAGAGTCGGAACTGCGGCGTCGCATCGGGCATTGCCGAGACCGGCACGTACGTGCCGTAGGCGGGTGCGCCGTTAATGCTCGGCTGATCGGAATGGTATTTGACCGTAATCGATTGTCCTTCGGAGAGGCCAGCAAAATCTGCTTCGCTAATGTTGTTGTGCTCGCCGGTCTGGGTCGAACCGTCTTCCGCCACAAACGAGAAGTCCATGTCGTAGGTCGTATTGAGCGTACCCGCCAACGCGTGCCGCAGCTGGGTCGCGGTCAGGTGCGTGACCGTACCGGTGGTCGTCACGTCTCGTTTTTCCTCGGGTACCGTGCCAAAGTCGTTGATCGCATTGTAGACGCCAAATGCACCAAAACAGACCATGCCGATGCCAAGAATGAGAACTTTGATGTTGCCCATGACCGAACGAGCCTCCATTGCAGTGAAGAGCTGACGAGCAAGTGATTCAGATGAGTGCCTGGGTGTTTTCGACACCGTGTTCAGAAAGCCTACCTTTTTCTTGCCTTGTGCACGCGAATCCAGCGATTCGGCTTGCTTGTACAATCGGACTGATCGGTAGAGCTGGCCAGCAAACAAAATTTTTCTTCATAGCCAGCGATGGTGCTCGGAAGTTTCCGGGTGAATTACCCCATGTTTGAGTAGTAGCTTTTCTACGCTCATCTCTTGTCTAGTCGGGGGGAACGACCGTGATCATCGTCTGGGGCACGAAGCTGTACGGAAAGGTCGACGAAATCGAAGGCGTGGGGTACGTCGCGACGCAGTTTGGTCATCTGTTTTGGATCCCGCTAATTCCGCTGAATTCGTTCTTCGTGACGCGAGATGGCAGGCACGAATTCGAAGGCACGCCGATTGGGCTCCACGGCAAGTCGGTGTTGGCCGGATATGGCCGAGTGTTTTCAGTGCTGTTTATCTTGGCAGGTCTTGGTGCAACCAACGCTCTGTTTAACCCTCATGAAGTGCTTGAGCCGGAAAAGATCCGGTCGACCAAAATCACGATCGCACTCGGTGTGATGGCGATTCCCGTCTGCATCGCTTGCTATCTCCGCTCGGTACGTTTTGCGAACTACGCGACCGCAACGAACTTGGCCAACAAGTTGGACCTCGACGAGCGCCTGCGAACGTGCATCGAATTCTACTACGACCAGATCAGCGAAGAAGAAGCCGAACGCCGTATCGATGCGATCAACAACGACGACGGTTCCGAGTGGCAAGGCGACGACGAGCTGACAGAGATCTACCAGCGCTACATGTCGGCGTGAGTTGCTGGCGACCGGCGAGAACGCAACGTGGCAATCAGAGTCACAACGGCCACCGATAGAACCATTGCGGTCGCAGGCTCCGGCACAAGAATGGTGGTGGCAAGGACGAGCGGGCCCCGAGGCGTGTCGAAGGGACCGACGTTCTGACTATGCTGCGACGAGAAGGCACCGTACGGGGAAACGGGATTTTCCTCATCAATGCTGTTGTCCACTAGCCAACCGCAGCAATATTGACTTGCTCCGACAAGGCGAACCGTCGAATCAAGTGCTGGCAAAAAACCCACAGCTTGTCCCGTGAAATCCTCGGAGAAAAGGTCTTGGTTCGCGAACAGCAGCGTCAGTCTTCGAGCGTGGCCAGGATGAAGTACGATAGCTTCTTCGGTTGCAACCATCGGAGGAGGTGCAGCAGGGAGCTCTGACCCGTAATCTTCGTACTCAATCATGTGCAGCAATGTATATCCAAATAGACCACTGATGGTTTTCTCACCGCTCGGAGAAGTGAAACGCAGTTCCCAGTTCAGCAAGTTTTCAGGCCAGATCTGGCCAATCGTTCCGTCAGTTTTGATCCAACCTCCGTCAAGAGACCATCCTTCAGAGATGCCGTGACGTGGAACGATATCGTAGATGATTCCCGCTACTGCATAGTTTGAGGCAAGCAAGGAAATCGCTGCGAGAGCGACCGCAAGTCGTACGTTGAGCATTGGATCCATCCTTGCTCAGAAGAGATAATATGAACGCGAGGCGACGCCGTAGACCGCTTGGCTCCGGTCGAGGGAAGTGACTCTACAGCAAACTCTCCAACAACAGCCGAATCTTCCGCATCTCGGCACGGTGGTCGAGACCTTCGATGGGGGGGACTTGCACGGACAGCGCGCGGTTGTACTTTTCCGCTTCTAGTTGGCTGATCAGTTTGCCGTAGTCGATTTCACCTTGGCCGATGCGAACGTGCATTTCCGTCTTGGTCGAGTCGCGCAGGTGCGCGTGATAGACGTACGGCATGACTTTGGAAAAGTCGCGACCTTGTCGTGGACCCGTGATGTAGTGCGTCGGATCGAGGCACAAGCCTAGGCCCTTCACGTTGTCGCACAGGACGGTGGCGGTATCGGGGTCTTCGGTCATGCAACCGATTTCGGTTTTCAGCGCCACCAGGCAGCCTTCCAGCGAGGCGATCTTCACCAGCTCGCGGAGGCGTTCGATCTCTTCGTTAAACGGTGTGCCCAATTCCGCGGCGGGTACGACCAAGGGTACGACTTTCAGTGCTTTGGCCAATTTGCAGCAGGCGGCGAACTGCTCGTAGTACAGCTCACCCTGCAGCGGGCGGCCATCGACGGTCTGCTCAACGCTTAGTGCCGCGACGGCCAGTCGCTTAACGTCTCCGCAGCGATCGATGGCGGGTTCCAGTCCTGCTAGCACCTCGGACGGACGAATCCAGCTGATGCCTTCCTCGTGAACCGGTAGCTCGACGGCCGAGAACTCCAAGTCGACCAACTTGGACGGGGCCTCTTCCTTATCTGCCGGCGGGAAACACTCTATTGAAGCGCAAACGAACAACGCAAATACTCCTTTATTCTCACAATTGCCAACCGCAAATCGAACGGGCCAGAAGTTGCTTGACGAAGCTGCTCAGACGGGTGACCCGTACGATTACTGTAGCGGGAATGGTGTCTCAGTGGCAACAGCACGCTCCGTGATTGCACAATGACCAAGCCCCAATGTCCACTGAAAGACTGGCGTCTGCTTCAATACTATTGGCGACAGGGGTTGCGGCATTGGACGTTTCCCTGGGATTGCTAGCCCAGTAAAATGGTTTGCTTTCCCGTTCTTCCTTTGCCCCAAGCGGAGCAATTACTATGTCGATCCCGTCCCCCGAGTCGCCCAGTGGCCAGCCCCAGCCCGCGCCGCAGATTATCGTGCAGCAGCAGACCAGTGCGTTTGGTCGTTACGGCAAAATCTTGGCCGTCCTGCTTGGTTTCGCGGTGATGACAATTTTCGGCCTGACGTCCAGCTACCAGCGCTACTTCAGCCCGCCTGACGGACCGCAAGAAAAGTACCATTCGCTGAGCAAGACCGCGGAAAAGAAGATCGCGATCGTCGACGTATCGGGCACGATTATGGACGGCGAGGGCTTCGTCAAAAAGCAGCTTGATCGGATTCGCAGCGACGACAAGGTCGTCGGGATCGTGCTACGCATCAACTCACCGGGCGGTACCGTCACGGGAAGCGATTATCTGTACCACCATGTCCGCGAACTCTGCGAAGAAAAATCGCTACCGATGGTCGTGAGCATGGGGGGCATGTGTGCTAGCGGTGGTTACTACATTGCGATGGCGGTCGGCGACGAGGAGGACGCGATTTTCGCGGAACCGACGACCTGGACTGGCTCGATTGGGGTGGTCATTCCGCATTACGACTTCTCAGGCATGCTTGAGAACTTCAATGTCAAAGACGATTCGATCGCCAGCCATAAGTACAAGCTGATGGGCAGCCCGACACGCAAGCTCGACCCCGAAGAGCGTGCCGAGGAACGTGAATTGTTTCAGGAGCTGGTCGATTTGAGCTTCGAGGGCTTCAAGGAGATCGTTCGCAATGGCCGACCGAAATTGCGAGAAGATGAAGCGGCGCTCGATGCGGTGGCGACGGGTCAGATTTTCACAGCCAAACAAGCACTCGAAAAGGGCTTGGTCGACAAGATCGGCTTCCTCGAAGAGGCGATCGAGCGCGTCGCGGAGCTAGCCAGCGTCGACGTCGACAACGTGCGCTGCGTAAAATACAACCAACCAATGCCCTCGCTATCGTCGCTGCTTGGCGCTGAAGCACGCTCGCCCAACCTACTCGGCGGCGACCTGCAGAGCTTTTTGGATCTGACGGCACCGCGAGCCTATTATCTATGTACGTGGCTACCGTCGATTCTGTCGAACACGCAGCGGTAGTCGTTTGAACCGCCAAGGACGCCAAGAGCGCCAAGGAAGAGAACTCCGGCGGCCGTGGCGTCCTTGGCGGTCAACTTACGTCGGGAATTTACTCATTAGCACGCAACGACCCCACCTGCTGAATTCGATCGACGATTCGCTTGCACAATGGGCGAACGATCGCAAACTGCCGAAGTTTCGTCGGCAGCAGGTCCGCGAGTGGCTGTTCAAGCACCGCACTCGCGATTGGCAGACGATGACCAATCTGCCCCAGGCGCTCCGCGAAGAGTTGGCTGAGAGTCTGGAGCTGTGGACGACTGAGATCGTGCGCCACACGCAGGCGGACGATGGCACCGAGAAGCTGCTGATCAAACTGGCCGATGGCGGACAGATCGAGTGCGTGTTGCTGCGCGACAAGGTGCGACGTACGATTTGCATCAGTACCCAGGTTGGCTGCGGCATGGGCTGCGTGTTTTGCGCCAGTGGTTTGGACGGCGTGGACCGCAACCTGACGACGGGCGAGATCGTTGAGCAGATGTTGCGATTGCAGCAATTGCTCGACGAAGGGGAACGCCTCAGCCACATCGTCGTGATGGGAATGGGCGAGCCGCTGGCCAACCTCGACGCGCTGTTGCCAGCGCTGGAAGAAGCCCATCGCCCCGATGGACTCGACATCAGCCACCGACGCATCACGATCTCGACCGTGGGCTTGCCGGCGGCGATCGAACGCCTCGCACGCACGAACGCCAGCTATCGCCTAGCAGTTTCTCTTCACGCGCCCAATGACCAATTGCGAAACCAACTCGTACCGGTGAACGACAAGATCGGTCTCGATGCGATCATGCAATCGGTAGACGACTACTTCGCCGTCTCGGGGCGTCGTCTCACCTTCGAGTACGTGCTGCTGGCCGACGTGAACGACGAGCCGCAGCACGCCCGCGAACTCGCGCAGCTGCTGCGCGGCCGAGAGGCCCTGCTGAACGTCATTCCGTACAATCCCGTGGCCGGGTTGCCCTACCAAACGCCCAGTTACCAGCGGCAGGTACAGTTTCGTAAGATCCTGGAAGCGGGCGGCGTTCGCATTAAGTTTCGCCACCGCAAGGGCGATCGCATCGACGCGGCATGTGGCCAGTTACGCCGGTCACAACAAAGCCCGCCGGTCGTGCAGCTGGGTTAAAGCTTGATAGCGCAGAAAACAGCCACGAAAAACACGAATTGGCACAAACAGAAATCGGGGCAGCGATCTTTCTGCGTGCGGTTGTGTTTTTCGTGGCCACGTCGACTAAGAACTGAAAGCTAGTTCGCCGGTTCTGAAGGTTCGCCTTGCTCAAAACGTCCCTGAAGTTCCTGCAAGCGTTTTTCTAGCTGCTCCATGCGCTGCTGAAGTTGGCGTTCTTGCTGATTGAAACGCTCTTGGGGAGCAACTCCGAATCGTTCGAGTCCGCCAAGATTACCGGGCAGGAACTTTTCGATCTCTTGCTCGATGTTGCCAAAGTCAAAGTTGCCGCGAAGCTCCGGCTGAAATCGACCGCCGAACCCTTGGATGTCGCCTTGCCCCTTGAGCATCCGCGCGACAAACGGTCGCACGTCGTCGGGCAGCTGTTTGAGCGATTCCTCATCGTCGCCGACGATGTTCCAGGTTTGATCGCCTTTCTTCACGGTGATCTGCGCGGGCTCATTATTGTTGCGCTGCACGGAGACCGACACGCCGTTGGGCATTTGGTTGAAGTTGAAAGCCTGACCGCCGCCACCGCGGAAGATCATCCCGGGACCAATGTTGCGGTTGCCAAACTGTTGCATCATGCCTTGCATCTGACGCATCAAGTCGCCTTGTTGTCCCCCGAAGCGATTGAACTCGTTGTTATTGGGCATGTTGAATTGCTCAGGTCGCTGTTCTGGTGCGACGACGATGTTCTCGGTTTCGCCCAGGCGAATGATTTTCAGTTCCAGCGGCTTGCCGCTGCCGGCGTGCACGTGATCTTGCAACACGCGCATGTTGTCGACCGCATCGCCGTTGGCGCGGAGGATGATGTCGTGGCGTCGCAGCCCAGCTTTCTCCGCGGGGCTACCCTCGACGACGTTCTCCACCACGACGCCCATGTCGGCGGCTAGTTGGAAATGCGTTCGCAGCACTTCACTTTCGATATTGCGACCTTGAATGCCGATCCAATAGTCCGACTCCTCGACGACTCGCACTTCTTCTTCAATCTCAAAGTCGCTGTCGCCAGCGTTGGCATCGATCGTCACGACCTTGCCTTCTTCGGCGTCTTGCGCTTGTGCCTGCGCGCAGACACTGGCGATGCATACCATCGCAACGATAAGCATCGTATCCCAGGCATGATTGGAGCGTTTCATGTTTGGTCTCCTCTGAAAATGATTAACGTGATTGCAAATTCAAAAAATCGGTCGGCTGACGGGTACGATCTTCGTATCGTCTACGGGCACGATCATCGGTACCAGTTGCTCATTCTGCTCGAAGAACATCGGTGCAAAGCGACGCCGACGTTGCACGTCGAAGCCGCGATTGCGGAAACGGTTGCGTAACTCCGCTGGCAGAGCGTCGGCGAATTGATCGTTGAGGGCCTCGACTTCCATGAGTGGCACGTGCACGCGCTGATCGTTGCCACTTACATCGCGCACCAGCAGCGTCACGGCGTCGTGAGGATCGATCGCCTCGATAGCGGCGTCAGGCAACTCTGCCGGTACCGGCAGCTTTTGTCGCTCGGTATTGGCAAGGGTGGTTTGCTGGCCATTCGGTTGGTCAGGTTGCGCCGAATTCGTCAGCCAGCCGATTCCAAAAGCAATCAATAAGCCGGCAGCAATCGCGAGCCAGCGACCCGTGGGCACGGCGGAGGCGTTGCGAGGCAAAGACACGACTTGAGGTGAATCGCCTGGGTCCGCCAGCATCTGCTTGAATTCGCCACCCCAAGCTTGTGCTTCAAGAAACGCCAACGCGCAGCGTCGCCAGCCGTCTTCGCGATTGTCGAGCGAAGCCAGCAACTGCTGCCGCTCGGTGGCGGATAGCTCACCATCGACCAGTCGATCGAACAGTGCATCCTCGTTGTCTGGGTACTTCGCGGTCATAAGTTTCTCGGTTTTCTTGGACAGGAGAAAACGAAGCCCCAACAAATCATCTCCGTTCTCTTGGTTTCCCTTCTGCAATATCTTTCAGGAACTAGCCAGAGACCAATGTTGGCGATAGTGTTGCCAATGCGCGACGCATTTTAGCTCGTGCGCGATGCAAGCGGGCATCGACGGCGCTCTCGCTGATTCCCAGGTGTTGGGCCAGTTGTCGGTAACTCCAGTCCTCGGTGTGTTTGAGCAGCAGGATCTCTGCATCGCGCGACGGCAAACTGCCGATTGCTTGTCTTACTAACGTCCGTTGTTCGTCAGCGAGCAGCCACGCAAGTGGGTCTGGTTCGGCGCTGATGGTCGCGTCGGCTTGCGTGGCCGCGAACCGCTCGACTAAGCGGCGTTTGCGACCCATCCGTCGTCGATGTTGTAGCGCGCTAGTGACCGCGATGCGATACAGCCAGGGTGCCAGTTTTTCTAAGTCGCGTAGCTGCGACGCATTTTCAAGCGCCGCGGCATTCACCTCCTGCAACACATCGTCGACCCCATCGGCTTCGACACCACGAGCACGTAGCACGGTCGTCAACCAGCGCCGATGCTCCGTCAGCGCCCGCTGCACCTGGGCCGCTCGTTGCTGCTGCTCCGGTGGGTTCATGGTCTACGTCAGGTAGTTACCGCCGCGAGAGTTTTCCTGCGAAGAAAATCGCAGAACCCGAAAGATTTTCGCAATTTATTGTACGCCAACGAGTTACGACAAGCGAAGCGAAATCGCCGACTAGCTCGCTAGCACAACTTCCGCCCGCCGAGGCTGTTGGCGCAGCAGGTAGATCCACAATCCGATGGCCCCAGCAAAAACGACGATGCTGATGTTCTGCGAAATGCTCAACCCCGTGTTGAACACGGCGGACTCGTCGATGCGGATCCACTCGAGCAAGAAACGCGAAATCGGATAGATCGTCAGCATCAGCGCCGTCACTTCGCCGTCACGTCGACGCAGCGGATAGTACGACCACAGCACCCACGACAGCAGCGCCGCATGGACGGCGCTATAAATCTGTGTCGGATGCACCGGCAGGCTACGCGCCGGCATGGGCGCGGCGGGGAAATCGTATTGCCGTCCCTCAAGATCGACCAACTGTACAGGTTCCCCAGCGCTAAATGCCGCGAAAAGAACGTGCTGCGCTTGTTCAAGTCCCCGAACTTGTTCGTCATTGATGCGTGTGATTTTCGTTCCCACTTGAAGCGCGCTGGACGATGACGTGGACGGCTCGACAGAGGATACGATCGGCAGCGAATTCTCTACTGTCGCACGGTCTTCCGATTGATCCACCTCATCAATGGGCTCCGTCAGCGTAAAGCCAAACATTCTGCCGCTAACGACCTGTTCTATGTACGGGATACTGTCGCGTGGAAAAGTGACCGCCCAGGGCTGGTTTGATTCGCCGCCGTAGCAGCATCCGTTCAGCAGGCACCCGATCCGACCGAAGGCTAGTGCCGCCAGCAAACTGGGCGCGATCAAATCGGTCAGCACCAGTGGTGGGATTCGATGCTGCTTTGCAAACACCAACAACGCGATTGATCCACCAATCACCGAACCATAGACGACCAAGCCGCCTTCGGTGAACTTCAGCGCTTCGAACAGAGTCGTTCGCCAGCTGTCGGACTGAAATTTGGTGTCCCAGTACTCGATCACGAAAAACAAACGCGCTCCGATGATCCCACAGATGAACATACCGATCACCAGCGAGAACAGCACATCGGGCGACAAGTTCATTTGCCGGGTGCGGTGGACCGCCATCATGATGCCAGTCAACGAGCCCAGCAGCACCATCACTCCATAACCACGAATGGGGATGCCAGTCACGAAGCGCGGAACAAAGACCAACGCCAGCGCGATGATAACCAGTCCGGGTACGTAGCCTCGTGCTTCCGCCGACCGATTGGATTTTCGGCCCCAGGCGAGCAGCTTGAGGATCCCCACGCCGATAGCCATTGCCAACAGCATCCCGACCGAGATTTCCCCGACCGCCGACGCGTTGAGCCAATCGATCGGAATGCGAAACAGTTCGGAGCACATAGGGCAGGTTTTAGGGAATCGGCGCGATGCTTGAAAGGCTATTGTCTGATCGGCCAGCCGTGTGCTAGCAATTTCCGCCCAGTGCATAACGACAATCGGCGAGATCGATCGTCATGCGCCATTCAGGAGCTGGTTGTCGATCAGCCGCGTCTTACCGACCCGCGCCGCGACCGCCATTACCGTCGGGCGGTCAATCGTCGTGACCGGTTGAACGGTCCCCGCTTCGACAAATGCCACGTAGTCGACCTCGACTCCGGGGAACGCTGCGAAGTGCTGCTGCACTCGGCGATTCAATTCCGTGACGTCCGTCACCCCTTCGGCTACAAGTTGCTTGGCCAGTTGGAGTGATTTCCACAACGACAAGGCTTGGCAGCGCTCGTCGGTGCTCAGGTAGGCATTGCGCGAACTCATGGCTACGCCGTCTGCCTCCCGGACTGTCGGACAGACGACCACCTCCGTCGGAACGCTCAGATCGCGCACCAGTTGCTTGACGACCAGGGTCTGTTGGTAGTCCTTCTGTCCGAAAAAGGCCCGATCGGCGGGCACGATCTGAAACAGTTTGAGGACCACCGTCGCGACGCCGGGAAAATGCGTCGGTCGTGCTGCGCCTTCCATAGTGCCCGCAACCGAACCGACGTCGATCAACGTCTCGCTGCCCGGCGGGTACATCTCCTCGGTCGAAGGAGCAAATACCATCCAGCAGCCTAGCTTTTCGAGCCGTTGCAGATCTTGCTCGAGATCGCGCGGATAGCGATCCAAGTCTTCGTTGGGTCCAAACTGGGTGGGATTCACAAAGATGCTGACGACCGTGCGGTCGCAGACATCCAGCGACGCCTCGACCAAGCTCAAATGGCCTTCGTGCAGTGCGCCCATCGTTGGCACAAAGCCGATCACATCACCAGACTGCTTGGCGGCCTCGACTGCGGCACGTGCTTCTTGGGCTGAGTGAATCAACTGTGTGGATGCTGTGGAGGGCATGGGACGTTAGTAGGTGCCGAGTAGTGTGAATCGAACTAAGGCAAATCGGGCCAGACACAACGCATCGCGGCTGCTGCTTCTTGCATGACGGTCGCGGGATCGTCCGCAGTGATCCGCGCTAACGGACCCAGGCCCAAGGGCTCCACCTTGGTACAAGTCGACCAATCTACGTGTGATTCTTCGGTAGTACATTCCGCGCAGCCAACGGAGTGAGCGAATTCGTCAGCGTCTTCGACGTCGAGCCAAATCGTCAGCGCCGGGCGGACGTGCTCGTCGTCCTGTTCATCCGCCGCGTGGCGCCGGGCGATTTCATCGGGCGATTTCGTGACGATAACCGGCGGCCTGTCACAGTCGCTGTGTGGGAATTCTATACCTCTGCCGGGTTGCAAGACACCAGTCTGCGGGACATTTTTTTTTGCTCCACCCGTCTCTGCGGCGCTGCAAAATTCGTGAAGCTTTGTTTGCAGCCAACCGGCGAGTCTCCCCTGATTGGAAGTCACGACCACCCGTCGAGGGGATTCTCGCAGATGTCGGAGTAAACTCGCCATGGTCCAGCCCGAAATGGGGTGCAGCATCGAACCGGCGATTTCCACCGCCGGTTCCAGCACGAAGCGACGAAAGCCCATCCGCGGATGGGGGATTGTGAGTTCCGGCGAATCGAGAATCTGATCACCATAGAGCAGCACGTCGATGTCGATCGTTCGTGCGTCCCAGCGGATGACACGTTGGCGGCCGAGCTTCGCCTCGATGTCGTGTAGCGCCGGGGCCAGCTCGGCGGGTGGAAGGCTGGTTTCGATCAACACCGCGCCGTTGAGAAACTCACCTTGGCCAGTCGTACCCCCAATTGGGGCGGTGCCGTGCCAGCCACTTCGCGCGAGCAGCTGGCAACTGGGCAAGGCGTCAACTTCGTGGCAGGCGCTCGCCAGGTTCCGCTCGCGATCCCCTAGATTTGTTCCCAGTGCTAAGACACATCGAGTCATTACCGGCAGTATAGCCTGAGCGCCGCTTCGTTGGCAGCAGTCACCGGTGCATGGCGCAACTGGTGCGACTCCCAACGCATTTTGTGAGTAACAGTGTTTCAGATGCCAACAACAACGAACAAAGGGTCCAAAGCCTCGTGCTTTGGACCCTTTGTTCAAGCATCCCTGCTAATTCCAGTTGTCGTCGGTCTACCAGGCGAGTCTCACCACACGTTTGGCGAGTTGCTCCGTTGTCGCCTCCGTTCGGCAGTTGTCATCACCTTCAATCCGTCATCAGCTCGTTCAACGCGGCATCTTGTTCAATATAGGAGGGGGTATCCGTTCCGCATCGAGTCAGGCTCCTGAGAACCGTAACCTGCCCAGCGTCTCTCCCTAAGTTGTGGCCCCCCCTAAAATCCTTCCAGGACCCTACGAACAGATTTTTCTGTTGAACTGCAATCTCCGACGATCAGTAACTCAAGCTCAAGAGATGACGCTCAGTAGTTGATGCAGCGCGCACACTCAGCGCATGCTGAAAACAAAAAACTCTTTTGAACCACCCGCGACCAGCCACATCCATGTTCAGAGAATGCGACCAGCAATAAATAAGACAGGCAAAACTCAGCCCGGTTGAAAGGTAACACTCGCTACGTCTTGTGCATCCTTACGCATCAATCTTAGATCCGTACAACGACTAAGAGGCCAATTGTCTACAGAAAGAAAAAGAAGTCAAGCAAGAAACCAGCGATGATTTTGAATGTGGAAAATTGCATGACCCATGATCAAAAAGACTTGACAAAAAATATCAATCATTCCGCGACGACGTTCGGCGAACTCCGTTTCCACTTGCGAATTACGCCAGAAAATTCGTTCACGGTACCGCAGCAATGCATACACGATTAGTATGGAATTGCTATTTACGTTTCACTGACCACAGCGCGGCCAACTACCGCCACCAGAAAACGAATTTTGTCGACGAGAAATCCGTTTCTCACGGAAACAAAAATACTCGTCGCGTAGCGATTGATCACTCCCTTTACGTTCGACGATTGTATGTCCACTACCGCGAATTCCTTCTGCAGTTTAAGTGTTGCGTCGTTCGAAAGTCGGCGCGCTGACGACATGGTTCGACTCATAGAGAAGAACCAGGGGGTTTCCTACGTCAGTCCTTCCATGCGCGAAGTCGCAGTGGACGAAGATCGTCCATCGATCGACTTTGCGAATCGATTAATCACTGGCCAAGTCGATGTGGTGGTGTTTCTTACGGGTGTGGGTATCCGACAATTGATTGCGCGCATTGAGCGGCGCGTCGATATGCAACGCTTTCTTGATTCGCTGGCTGATGTGAAGACCGTTGTGCGCGGCCCTAAGCCGTTGGCGGTACTGCGAGAGTTGGGAATTAAGCCCACGCTGACGGTCCCCGCGCCCAACACGTGGCGCGAGGTGCTCGCCACACTCGATGAGCATCTGCCGGTGGTGAACCTGAACGTCGCGGTACAAGAGTATGGCATCAGCAACGTCAGTCTTAACGCAGGCCTGGAGGCGCGTGGCGCAGCTGTCGAGTTGGTGTCGATTTATCGCTGGGCACTGCCAGAAGACTTAGGACCGCTGGAAGCGAACATTCGTCGCATCGCTGACGGCGAAATCGACATCGCCTTGTTCACGTCCGCACAACAAGTGGAGCACTTGCTGCAAGTTGCTGAGCAACTCGACTTGGCGGATGAGCTGCGCGAGTCGTTGCGGCGCGTCGTAATTGGCTCGATCGGCCCGACGACCAGCGAGCGTTTGACGAGTCATTCGATCAACGTTGATTTTGAGCCGTCGCATGGGAAAATGGGACATCTCGTCAACGAGATCGCGCAGCAGTCCGGCGAATTGGTCGCCGCCAAGCGCGCCCTGTCGATTCGCCTCACGCGTGATGCCGCCATGTCAGAAACACAAGATCCGTCCGCCCCCTGGCATGACAGCCCCTTCATGCGTGCCTGCCGACGCGAACCGGTGCCGTATACGCCCATTTGGCTCATGCGTCAGGCCGGTCGTTACATGCAAGAATATCGCGATGTCCGCGCGCAGACGACATTCTTGGAGCTTTGCAAGAATCCGCAACTGTGCAGCGAGGTGATGTGCACAGCGGTCGATAAACTGGGCGTCGACGCAGCGATCATCTTCTCTGATCTGCTGCCGATCTTGGAACCAATGGGGCTCGACCTGGAGTTTGTGGCGGGCGACGGTCCGAAGATTCACAATCCGGTGCGCGAAGCCGCGGAAGTGGACCGCGTCTCGGCGTTAGAGAGCCTCGACTCGCTGCAGTTCGTGATGGAGACCGTTTCGCAGACACGGCGCGACTTGCCCGATAACCTGCCATTGATTGGCTTTGCGGGCGCCCCCTTCACTTTGGCCAGCTATGCCATCGAAGGCGGCAGCAGCCGCAACTATCTGCACACGAAAACGCTCATGTATCGCGAACCCTCTGCCTGGCACGAATTGATGCAACGCCTCTCACGATCGGTCGTGCACTACCTGAACGCACAGATCGCAGCCGGCGCGCAAGCGGTGCAGCTGTTCGACAGTTGGGTCGGTTGCCTAGGGCCGCACGACTATCGCACGTACGTCATGCCTCATATTCGCGAAATCGTCGCCGGTCTGACGCCGGGGACGCCGTTGATTCATTTTGGAACCGGCAATCCCGCGCTACTGCCGCTGCAAGCCGAAGCCGGTGGCGACGTGATCGGCGTTGATTGGCGCATCGACCTCGCGGACGCGTGGCAAACCGTCGGTCACGACCGTGCGGTGCAGGGCAACCTCGATCCACTCGCGCTACTTGCTGATCAGAAGACCATCGCCGCCCGCGCGACCGAAGTCTTAAACGCAGCCGCCAATCGTCCCGGTCACATCTTCAACCTCGGCCACGGCGTGGTGCAACAGACACCCGTAGAAAACGCACGCTATCTGGTCGACTTTGTTCATGAAGCCAGTGCGCGGTGATGATTGGAAGGAATTGGCCACGGATGAACGCAGATAAACACGGATCAAAGAAAAGCCAATGCTGGAGGCAAAGAGATGCTCAGCTGGATTGGCACGGATAGCCACAATTTCAAGCGGAAGTAGCATTGTCTGAATGCAATTCTGATCCAATTGCTGCACATAAGCATTGCAGCAACCATCGTTACGAAATCACGGGTAGTGATGTCTGTGGATGTTTCTATTGTCTGTCCACCTTCTCTCCCGAAGAGATCGAGAGATGGATTGACGAAATCGACGGTGTTGGCTTGACCGCAATGTGCCCATCGTGTGGCGTTGATGCCGTCGTTGGTTCCGAATCCGGTATTTCGATCAATGGCGAATTCCTTCGTTTGATGCATGAGCACTGGTTTTGAGTTCAACGCCACGCAGCGACGTTCATTGCTGCTCTTTTCTCAGCGTCTCCGCGCCTCTGCGTGAGGCAGTTCTAACCGCTACCTCGACACGCCCATGACATCCGACGCGCTAGCAAATGCGTAGAATGAACGTAGCAGCAGCTCGCGCCGGTGGCTTTTCGGCGAAAGTCCAAAAAAAGTTGGGAACTCCCGTTCGGCACCCGTCGTCCAACTAGCTGTGGGGCCACTTTTCCTGGGAACGCATGGAGAACGAGATCATGTTGCAAAGAAACCAGACGGCTTGGGTTTTGCTGGGTTTGCTACCTCTAGCAATCGCGCAGACGGCGATAGCACACAAGGTGACCATTACCGTCGAAAAACCAGCACCTCGCGTGGAAGTGCCCGCGAAACCACCGTTCAAGGGCCATCGTGCCGCGGTTGATGTGGCGATCTTGCTCGATACCTCCAACTCGATGGACGGGCTAATCAGCCAAGCGAAGAGTCAGCTGTGGACGATCGTCCAGCAGTTTGCCAAAGCGCAGAAAAACGGCCAGACGCCAATGCTTCGGGTCGCACTTTTCGAGTATGGCAACACGCGTCTGCCGGCTCCCGAAGGCTACATCCGTCAGGTCGTGCCATTGACCGACGACCTCGATAAGCTCTCTGAAGCACTGTTCGCTTTGTCCACCAGTGGCGGCGACGAGTACTGCGGTCAGGTGATTGACGAGGCACTCACGCGGCTGGACTGGTCGCAGGAGAGCAACGGCTACAAGGCGATCTTCATCGCCGGCAACGAGCCGTTCACGCAAGGCTCGGTCGACTATCGCGACAGCTGCAAGCGGGCCATCGAAAACGGCGTCATCGTCAACACGATCCACTGCGGCAATCACGAGACCGGCGTTAACGGCAAGTGGCGTGACGGCGCGCAGTTGGCTGAGGGCGAATTCTTCAACATCGATCAGGATCAAGAACTGGTTCACATCGACTGCCCGCAAGACAAGATCATTCTCAAGCTCAACGCGGACCTGAATAAGACCTATCTGTGGTACGGCACACGTGAGCAGCGCAGCGTTTATGGGGGCAACCAGGTGGCGCAAGATACCAACGCGGCGACACTCAGTGAAAGCGTGGCTGTGTCACGGGCAGCCATCAAGGCAGGCAAAGCCTACTCCAACTTCGGTCGTTGTGTGGTCGACACCTTCATGGAGGACGCGGACATCCTCTCCAAAGTGAAAGAGGAAGATCTCCCCGACGAGTTGCAAAAGATTGCCGCCGACAAACGCGAAGCGTATGTCAAGCAAAAGGTGGCCGAGCGCAAGCAGCTGCAGCAACAGATCAACAAGCTGGCCGCCGAGCGCGAAGCCTACCTGCAGAAGGAGCGAACGCGTTTGGCGGAAGAAGCAGGCGAGGCCACGCTCGGCGACGCGGTGGTGTTGGCCGTGCGAAAGCAACTCGTCCAATCGGGTTTTGAAACCGACGAGTAGCGTTGCTTTGTAGCGAGCGGTGATGGAAACGGAGTCGCGACTGGAGTATCATCGAGAGCTCTTTCCCGCCCTCCCGCCGCCTCCGTACTTCCATCCGCTGATCATGTTTTCCATCATTCCTCGCCTATTTTTTCTGATTGGGCTTTGCGGAAGCCTCGCATCCGCGTCTGCCGCAGAGCCCAAAAAATTTGAGTCACTGGATATTTTCCAGCTTGAGTATGCGACCGATCCGCAAATCTCACCCGACGCCGAGCAGGTCGTCTATGTCCGAAAATCCATGGACATCATGCGCGACCGACGCATTGGTCGGCTGTGGTTGGTTAGCACGGACGGCACGTCGCATCGCAAGTTGACTTCGACCGACGCGAACGAGTCGTCGCCGCGTTGGTCCCCCGATGGCAAGCGGATCGCCTACGTTACGGAAGGTCTCGACGGCAACGAGATCACGCTGTTGTGGCTCGATACCGGTCAGCAGGCGCGACTCACTCAACTAGAAGCCTCGCCCTCGTCGCTGGAATGGTCGCCGGATGGGAAGTCGATCGCGTTTTCGATGTTCGTCGCCGGCAAACCGGAAAAGCTGGTCGACGAACCCAACAAACCCAAGGGTGCCGATTGGGCCGATCCACCGCGCGTGATTACGATGCTCAAGCACGAGGACGATGGCAAGGGCCGGCGCAAGCCCGGTTATCATCACCTGTTCGTCGTCCCCGCCGACGGTGGCACGGCGCGTCAGATCACGGAGGGCGACTTTCATCATCGCGGCCCGATTAGTTGGATGCCCGATGGCGAGTCGCTCGTGTTCTCCGCCAATCGTAGCCCAGAGTGGGAATACGAGTATCGCAATTCGGAGATCTATCGCGTTTCGGTCGTCGATGGTTCGATCCAGCAACTCACCGATCGCAACGGTCCCGATCATTCGCCCGTCGTTTCGCCCGATGGCAAAGCGATTGCGTACCTCGGCTACGACGACAAGATGCAGACTTACCAAACGACAAACCTCTATCTGATGGACGCAGATGGCGGCAATCCACGATGGCAGAAGCAAACACTCGACCGAGATCTACAAGACATCCGTTGGCATGCCGATAGTCGTGAGGTCTATTTTCTCTACGAGAATCACGGCGAACTCGTGTTGGGCACTGACAACTTGTCCGGCGGCAGCCATGTGACAATTGCCAACGATGTTGGAGGCGCGACCGTGGGGAGTTCGAGCAATCGCGGTTCGTACACGGCCTCTGAGGATGGGTCGATCGCTTACACCAAGGCCAGCGACGATCGACCTGCCGATGTCGTCTTCCGGTCGAACGCTGGAGAGGTCCGTCAACTCACTGATCTCAACGCCGATCTGATCAATCATCGCCAGCTCGGCAAGAAGGAGGAGCTTTGGTTCGAGTCTTCCTTCGATGGTCGGGAGATTCAAGGTTGGATTGTCACGCCACCGGATTTCGATCCGGCGAAGAAGTATCCACTGATGCTGCTGATTCACGGGGGGCCAATTTCCAACTACGGTCGTTGGTTCGGAGCCGACGTTCAGCTGAGTGCCGCCGCCGGCTATGTGGTGCTCTACACCAATCCGCGCGGCAGTACAGGCTACGGCGCGGAATTTGGCAACCTGCTCTATCACGATTTTCCCGGTCACGATTACGACGACATGATGTCGGGCGTCGATGCAGTGATTGAGCGCGGCTTTATCGATACCGATCAGCTCTACGTTACGGGGGGCAGCGCCGGAGGCACTTCGACGGCTTGGATTGTCGGCAACACCGATCGTTTTCGTGCGGCGGTCGTCGTCAAACCGGTGATCAATTGGCTGAGCAAGACATTGATCGCTGACAACTACTATGCGTATCACAACAACCGTTACCCGGGCCTGCCGTGGGAAAACCCCGAAGGTTATCTCCGCGATTCCCCAATCGTGTTGGCGTCCAAGATCAGCACCCCCACGATGTTGATGGTCGGTACTGCCGACCTGCGCACACCACCGTCGGAAGCAAAGCAACTTTATCACGCGCTGAAGCTGCGAAAAGTCGAAACCGCGTTGGTCGAAATCCCCGGCGCTTCGCACGGCATTGTCATTCGGCCCAGTCAGCTGATTACCAAAGTGGCACACACGCTCGCGTGGTTCAAAAAGCATGCACCGTCAGAGACGACGGTCGCGGAAGAAGCATTATCAGACGAGTAGTGGACTCCGCGCAAGAAAAAAGCCCGACGAGCTATCGCCGGGCTTTGCTGATCTGTCTTAACAGTTTGCCGTTACGCCGACGGACGTCGAAAGTACTGATAAGCTGAAAGCACTTCGTACAAGTCGCGCGAGATCGTGATGTCGTCGTTTTCGAAGTCCTTGAGCCACGTCCGTTCGCTGGCGATCGCATCGGCGATCAGTGGCAGAGCTTCGCCAACCGACACGGTGACGACATCTTCGTTGGTCTGAACGGGAGTCGGCACTTCCGCCGGGCCCCGGTAAATCTTCAAATGAGTATGCTGCATCGTCGAGGGTTCCTTCCCTTCGCTGATTTTTAACGTCTTCCACGCGCAGACAGGCAAACCGCCGATCTGTCGCGACCCAACGCCCCCCTTCGCACTCAATGATCATCGGCTCTGCGGCCGAGGGGAGTTGAACCTATTTCACTGATCGTCGGGTTTATTTCTGAAACGCGTGCTAGCATCGTGGAAATGACCAATGACGAGATACCCAAATGACGAACAGTGTTTGCTGACCGTAATTCCTCGGTATTTGGTTACTTCGGTATTTCGCCATTGAGGCGGCCCTGGAGAATGTCAGTCATCTGCCGTAGGATGATTTAGGCATTGCTAGCATGAACCCACGAGAAGACCCGCCTCCCATGGACTTCAAAGAACGACTCCACCGCGCGACGGAGCGCGGTCAGCAGGCCCGCGATGCGGAGGCCGCCGCGGCCGCCGCCAAGGCTCTCTCCGAAGAGGAATGCAAGCGTCTGCATTCCCAGTACCGCCGCGACCTGACCGATCACATCGAAGGTTGCCTGAAGCAACTGGCAGACAACTTCCCAGGTTTCGACTTCGAAACGGTCGTCGATGACAAGGGCTGGGGGGCCGCCGTCCGACGAGACGACCTGTCGCTGAACGCGGGCCGACGCGACTCGCTGTTCAGCCGCTTGGCCATGACGATCAGCCCGTACAGCGAGTACCACGTCATCGACCTACAAGCCAAGGGCGCCGTCCGCAACAAAGAAAACTTCAGTCGCAACCACTACCAATTGCTCAAAGACGCCGACGTCGATGGCTTCAAACAACTGATCGAGCAATGGACGCTCGACTACGCTGAGCAGTACGCGGCGAGTGGCGGCTGAGGCTGAGTCGACGTCGTATAAGACCGTTGCCTCGGTCCGAAGTGAGTCGGTGACGTGAAAGTTTTAGCAGAAAAAGGTGTGGACTTTCGCGATCCCGGCGTAGAATAAGCTGCCGAGCGGTTGCTCTGCTTCTCTTCTAACTCGCTGGGGGAACGCTAATGTTCCATCTCATTCTGGCTGCGCGCCGGGCTCTGCGGCGACGTTCATATGTCTGGACCATTCTGTGTTTTATTGGTGTGCTGCATTGCCCTACCAGGCTGGAAGCTACCGTCAGCTTTCAATACAAGAAGGTCGTGGATTCGACCACTCAAGTGCCGGGCGAAACGCTGAAGACCAAGTACCGACTGTTCGGTCGACCGGCGATCAACCAAAGCCAGGTGGCTTATCGTGCCGGGTATTTGGATACGAGTAACACGTGGCAGCAGCGTGTGGATCGTGTGACACCCGGCGGGTCGATCATCCTTATCGAGCAAGCAAGTGCGAGCGGTCCGGTGACCCAGATCATTAGCGACCCGACGATTTATGGGACCGAGGTTGCGTTCTCAGGTCGCACCAGCGGCTCGCAAGAGACGGGCGCGTTCTACACAATCGGCAGTGGCCTCGTCACTGACGGATTCGACTTTCAACAGGCACCCACGATTTACGATGGACGGGTCGCCTATCCTCGTCGCTCGTTCACAGGTGGCAACAACATTCATATCGCGACCGTCCAAGGTTCGAGCGCGCCAATCGTGCGAGTTGATTTCAGTACGCCCATTCCCAACGAGTCGGGACATACCTTCGGGCAGTACGACGCGTACCTAGATCACAACTTGAACAGTAGCAACACGAACGGATCGATCGCGTTCATGGGGGTATGGTTTCCCGGCACGAGCAGCAGCAATTTGCCCCACGGAATCTATCGCTGGGATGAAGACACCGAGACCGTCACCACGATCGCCGACGAGAATGTCCCGATCCCAGGCCAAGCGGGAACCTTCGATACACCGACCGGCTTTGCGCCGTTCATTACGGACATCGCTCAGTTCAACAGCACCGTTGGCAATGCATTTAGCTTCTCTAGTCCGCCCTATACCAGTTCGAGCTTTGCCGTTTCATCGCGACCTTCTCTCTACGGCAAAACGATTTCGTTCAACTACGACGATGGTCCGCGGGCGGGCGTGTTTCAACGCACGGCCGGACCGGTCAATGCCGTGGCTGATGTGAATACGCCGCACCCGGCGATCTTCGGCAATTTCCGCGATTTCTTCGCTTCCACGACCGCCGGAGGCTCGACGGCCTTTTTGGCTACCGACGCGTCAGGTGAAGAACTCGGCCTTTTCTTGACTCATTGCGGAAAGATTAACACGGTCGCCGCAGAAGGCGAACTGCTCGATGGCAAGGTCGTGATCGACTTAGAACTCGGCCACCGCGGACTGGCGGTGAAGCAAGGAACCGCGTTCACTCAGGGACTCGAACTCGCCTTCCGCGCCGTTTTCGACGATGGCTCGGAGGGCGTGTACGTCGCGTCGACCTCACAGCTGTGCATCTCGATCGGCACAACCGTCAGCGCTGGCGTTGGGAACACCTCAACACAACGACGTGGCACAGTGTTTGGCTTCCCGTCGGCAACGGCGCCGGTGTTCGACGACCTCAACTCTAGCTTGCAGGTAGAGATGATAGCCTCCGCCGGTGCCGAGTCGGCGGTGTTTGGCGGCAACGCAGACGCCGATCTGCTCGGCGTCGACAGTTTGCCAGGCAATGATCCATTGCAAATCGACTTCGCCATGCAGTCCGGAGAAATCGTCCCCGAGGCGATCGCGATGTCGTTCAACGAGCCGCTGCTAATTGACGGCATTCAACTCGTCGATTTCGGTCCGACCGATTCCGCGCTGCTCTCGATCGGCAGTCAGACGGTTCCGATTGACGGGCTGACTTATTCCGACGGACTGATTTCGCTGCCAAGTGTAACGCTCGCCAGCACAGACAAATTGAGAATCAGCTGGGACTCCAGCAACACCACCGGCGATGGGTTCCGCCTTGGCGATGTCCTGGTATCTACCGTTCCAGAGCCGGGGACCGTGTCACTAGCACTCGTATTTTGCGGCACGTTGTTAGGCTACCGCAGGCGTACGACGCCGACGATTTCAACCTTCTGATCGAAGCAGGAAAGCTCGATTACGCCAAACAGTTTGCTGCAAGCGGTGGCTGAGGTTCGTCAGGTGACTGGTCTGCGCCGCCTCGTGATCAACAACGGCACCGCAGTCCCCAACAGCAAGATCGTGGACGGCTCGGGAATCCGTGCGGTGATGTTAATGGGTAATGATAACGATTCAACTTGAACGAAACGAAAAAAGAATGTCGCGTCCGCGCCCGGAGTTACTGGGATGATGTCGATATCCTGAGAATCCGAGTTGCCGATACGTAGGGTCAGGTCACCTTCGGAGAAACCTGGATCGACGCCCAACACCATGTTCAGCGAGGTCGGATCGATTCTATCCGTGTTGAAAGTTCTGATTCCCTCGCCAAGTCTCCCCGTTAACGAGAACCCACTGGGTTCCGCGCCACTCTCATACTCCCAATCAAGCAAGAACTCGGTGCCAACCGTATCGCCATCCATCGGGCTGAGTATTGTGGGGGTTTCTGGAAACAAGTCGGGTGTGATTTCCGGAAGTGTAAATTCATACTCCAGGAATTCATCACCACGCCGTTCAGTAAAGGCCCAAGTTCCCGGAAATGTGGACTGCGCTGCTGACAAAGAAACGTCTTCTCGAAGAACCCTAAATGTGCCTGTAGGAAGTTCCGTTCCTGCAGTTCCGTCAGGGGCGATAAGAGACGCCACCTCTGCGTCTGGGGTCAAAGGAGAAGGAGTCAGAGTGACATTGACCCTATACACAGGATCGCCCTCGCGCGTCGGCAATTGGTCCAACGATGCGACTACGGAAAACTGCGTCTGCGCCATCGCTTTGCTGCTAGGCCAAACATTCAAGCAAGCAGCCACTGCGATAGCAGCGCACGCGAACAATCTCAAAGTTTGAATGCCTCTCATTGGTTCTGCTCCGGTTGAAGACTGATGAATAGATGCCTATAACTTCTCCATTGTGAAGCTCGTAGGGGATTTACGTCAAGGATATTCTCGAATCCTGCATAAGGCGTGGGCTCAATCGGCCTCGCTCACCGCAAGCCGATACGAGTTCACATACCGCTCCGCGTCGTCCGCTAGTGTTCCTGCGTTGTCACGACGTCGACGGCTTCAACCAGCCGATCGGGCGATGAAAACTCAACCGCACCGAGCAGTATGCGGCCAGCGTGGCGGGTGAGGGCTGCCAGGCGATGCGTGTGCATCGCCTTGTGACTAACAGTGGCACCGCAATCCCCAGCAGCAGGATCGTCGTCGGCTCGGGAATGCGAACGGTAACGTCAATCGGCACGGAGAACGCCTTTATCCGTAGGAAATCGAATGCAAACGTCGCGTTTGCGTTTGGGGATACAGAGATGATGTCGAGCGGTTGAGAATACGAATTCCCAACGCTTATCGTTAGATCACTTTCGGTTACGCCTGGGATTAAGTTCAATAAGATATTGACTGAGGTGCTATCGATTGTCTCGCGATCAATAACACGGACTCCTCCGGTACTCGTAAAACTCATCGATAAGCCATCGGGTTCTGCTCCGCTTTGATACTCCCAGTCAAGCAGGAACTTGGTTCCAACCGTATCGCCATCTGTTGGGCTGACAATCGTAGGGGTTTCTGAAAACAAGTCGGGTGTGATCTCCGGAAGTGTAAACTCATATGCAAGCAGTTCATCACCGCGTCGTTCGGTGAACGTCCAAGTGCCAGAAAACGCTTCTTTCGCGTCCGACAAGTCGAGATTCTCACGTTGCACCCACAGCGAATCTGATGGAAAGAACTCCACACCGACAATCCCATTCGGGGACACCAACGATTCGACGACCGCGCCGGGACTGATAAATGGATTTGCTCTCACGGAGAACTCATAGACTGGGCTGCCTCCCAGTGTCTGTTGTTCCTCCAAAATGGCGGTCAAAGAGAATCTGGTCTCCGCATTAGCTTGTGTCGCGTTATTCAGGCCGATAAGGATCGCCAGCAACGCGAAGACGCGTCGTCTCGTCGATAATGTGCTTCTCATTGGTTCTGCTCCGGTTGAAGAATGATGAATAGATGCCTCTATGTTCTTCATTTTGGAGCCGATAGTGCATTTACGTCAAGGATATCCTCAAAACCTGCGTGCAGATTGACTTTGTCGACGCAAGAAACCTATCGAGCGGCGAACACCGAACTATGCCGAGATGCGTGAATAGGCCGTGCTCGTAATCTCGAACGTCAGCAAGCTGCGGGGCGGCGCATACTCCAGAGCGCGAGAAATCGCGGCTCGGCGGCGGAACGAGAATTCATCCCGAGAATTCAATACGCGCAGGCACAGGAGCCACTGATGTGAGTTCCCAGTACCACAGGACTCATGGCGGGAACATAGGACTTTCCGTTGAATCCCCAGTGGTAGCCGCGGCTGTTCAGCACCGAAACGCGGCGGCGGCCGTGCCACTCCCAGCGCAGGCCGCTGTCGAGGTCATAGTGCGAGCGGATCGTTCGTGTGCGAACGACTTCCCATCGGTCGTCCGTCCCGAGTCGGACGTAGATCTTGCTCGCTTCGGTGCGACTCTTTTCGAACCACGTGCCGGCTGCCTCTTCCACGAGTTGTTGCGTTTCGCGACTTGAAGTAGCGAGATCAAAGTTCTCTGGCAACTCGGTCGAACCCGGTCCCAGTGCGTAGGAGAATCCACCCCCTTCAACCGCGTAAGCCCAGACGTAGCGATTGTGGCGCGGACTGAAATGACTATAGATCTTGCCCGGTTTGACCTCAGCGGGATCCACAGGAACTGGCTCACCAGACCGGGGGTCGGCACGGCGAATTTCACCAGGATTTACTTCTGCGGCCAGGCAGGTAGTCGGGTGCAAGCCGAACGACGAAAACAACCCGAAGGCCGAGCAGAGCAGCAATAGAGCTAAATGACTTCGGACGATCATGCTGAGAAAATCTCTGTACAAGTAGTCTGCCAATGGAACGAGAGCACCTACTTTCAGCCTAGCTCCCAAAACCTGCACCTTCAAGCGAAATCGGAGCCTTCCGGCGTCGCGACGACAATCGTAGGCTCGGTTAGCCGGTTTTGAAGAAAACGGTCCTTGATGACCGTTGCAATTGCGCTTTGAGGCAAATGCAGAGATGTTCTATAGTCGGGATCATGGCGAGCAATGATGGCAAAGCTGACAATCAACGTGAGACTGCATCTTTGGATGCAAGTTTCCCAGACACGCCGGATATGCGTGAGGTTTTCGGAGACAAGTGTGACGATCCTGTGTTTCGGCAATCCTGGCTTGATACCAACAGAGCCATAGAAGAGGCAGGCGAGCAAGCTTCCAAAGAACTCCAAGCAGAGCTTGAGCCGACCGTCATCGAAGATGGTATCGACTCTGAATTCGTTGCCTATTTGAGAGAAACTGACCAAGGTGTTGAGACGGATTCAAGAGGTCGGATCTGCAAGCTTTGGATAGGGTTCGACCAACAAACCGAATCACTCCCTACGATTCTAGGACGTATCGCACCGCTCCAACGTGTTCAGTTTCTAAAGCTGGTTGGAAGCGATACCCTTGACGATGTAAAGATCTCATTGCCCAGCAATGCTCTTCTGGCGCTAGCGCGATGGAATGACTTGAAACACCTTCATTTGGAGCCTGTTCCTATCGAGGGTGAGGCCATAGCAAAGTTAGTGAGTGCCGGTGGCCTGTCACAATTGGAAGTACTACACGCATACATTGGCGGAGGCACAGATGTACTCTTGGAAGCAATACAGAATTGCCAGAAGATTCGAGAGCTGCATATCTCCGGAAGTGATCTGACCGACACCGGCCTCTCGTTTGTTTCCGGCCTGCATGACCTGGAGTCCCTGGATGCTAGTGACACAGCAATTACGGGTCGAGGACTCAACTATCTAAAGCCACTCATAAAGCTACGGGAACTGCAGATCGAAGATACGGAAATAGGCGATATAGGCTTTTCTTATCTATCGAATCTAAAACACCTGGAAGAGCTTTACACGAGTTGTTCGAAGGTTACCGATGAAGGACTGTTGTTCCTTTCTGATCTCAGCAACTTAAAGGATTTAAGTCTAAGTGGTGCGAATATCAGTTTGGTTGGGATTGAGCACCTATTGCCGCTCACAAACCTCCAAACGTTGTTTCTTGACGATACGCAACTAGGGGATGAAGTCCTTCCCATCTTGAGTCAGATGCAGCACTTAAGGAACTTGTTCCTCATGGAAACGAAGATTACCGCACGCGGCGTTAAGTCTTTACAGGCTGATTTATACCATTGCGATATCGTGCATTGACGACGCCTAAGGTTGATCAGTCGGAGTGTCGATATGCCGATGCACGTCAAAGTCAAAGCAAGTTGCGTTCGGCCTACGAACTCACATCCCACGTCGGACGAAGCGGGCAATTCGCTCTACGAATTGAGGTCATCGTGACAGATCAAACGCATAGTGAATGGTACAAGGCGGCAACCGAGCTAAAGTCCAAGCTTGAGTCGTCTCCAAACGACCTCGAGCTTGCCCAAGAGTATTGGACACTCATCAGCGGTGGAACCGGTTTCGACGCGCGTAGTGGTCCGCGCTTGGTCGCTACCTTTCGCTCGTGTGCGCTCAAGTGCGATGAGGGTCTCGAATTGCTCATCTCAGCATTCAGGCAGCTGGCGGATGATACCGGCGAGTATCCGAGAGCCGAGTTGATTGACCCTCCGCTGGAAAACGCCTTGCGATTCGTAGCCGGTCAATCAGAAAACAAGCTAGCCCGTGAGGCGGCTTGGGTGCTCAGCTTCGTTGATGACGATTGACGTGTCGCAATAATGCCTGGGCGGACGCGCCTGTGCTGAGAATTCATTTGCCGCTATAATTGGGCAGTGTTCGTAGCTGCCAACTATTGGGTGTTCTAACCATGCAACTGTTCCGCCAGATAGTTACTGTGGTCGTGTGTTCGATTGTCACGTCACTTTCCTATTGGGTCTATCGCGAATCCGGCGGCAGTGGCTTTTTTCTTCCGATGTTCAGCTTGCTAATTATTTGGTGGAGCGTTGGACACTTCTGCCTGCGATCTTATGAAAGAAGCAGGGCTGAGCACGAGAGATAAGCACCCTTGCTCGCATCAGGCGCCGCGAACTACTCCAAGGCCACTCGGCACCAGCGTGAAATAGCTTGTCGGCGCACGAACTTTGCTAAGACAGCGTTCAAGCGATGAAGTCGGCGCAGTCTATTGGGTATCGACCGCCGACTCGACCTGAGTCGCGGCACGCGAAAGGGCCCAGCACCATACGAACATCACCATGATCCCGAGTCGCTGTCCGACGCCAGGGGTCTGTTGTAGGAACGCGTTTGATGCGAACGCTGGCAGCAGAAGTAGACTGGCAACCACGCATGTGAGGAGGGCGCTTCGAGAGACGCCGAGCTCAACGAGGGCCCGCGGCCACACGCAAGCAGCCCATATAAGTGCCACCGGTCCGAGCAGCACAAATACTGCATGGGCGATCGTCCAGTTACTTTCCATGCGCAACTCAAAGTCTGCGGGGATCGCGGAAGCAGCGAACGCAATTCCGAGGGCGATGACGCTCCATCCTCCCGTCGAGCGGACTCCATGTCGCACCAAAAGTTGCTGCAGGCCGATTCCGAACAGTACAACCATCGCACCAGTAAGGAAAAATCCGAGTGCATTCCAGAGCACTGCATTGGGAGCACCGAAAGCCCCCAACTCGCTAACTGCCTTGGTGAAATGCGAGTAGTTCGGATGGATGGCCGCAAACACGAACAGGCAAGCAAAGAACCAACAGCCAACTAGCTTCCCAAAGTGCAGTCGAGAATCGCTCATGACTTGTATTCGGACGGCAAATTCGAGTATTGCCGAGAAAGTCAGTAACGCTTTACGAGCTGCGTTCAGCGTGCAAAGAGCCGGTGGCACTCAGCCGAACGTCGTCGCAGCCTACGAACTCACATCTCACGCGAACCGCTCCGGTCGGCAGTTGATGGGATTGTTGAGTAACTGGGGCCGTGTCGATGCCGGACCGTAAGTCGCCTGGGTCGACGAAGCCGGGGCGTTTTAGCGGTCATCTCGAGAAGAAGTCGAAAAGTCGTCGTATCGTACAGTCGACGGATGGGTGGTGCCAGGCAACAACTGGCTTTCAGCTTCACGGTCCATTCCTATAATGCACTCTATCGTAGATTTCTCGTTTTCAAGCAAGGACCGTCATCTACAAAGCGTCGTGGATCACAACAACAGATTATCGCATGAGTTGCTCACGAGCGTCGTGGATTCGCTTGAGACTACCCAACGCGAGAGTGGTGGGTTCAATCATTTGGCAGCTCGCTATGCTGGAAACACGTCATTGATTCTAGGGTTTGAGGATTTGGCGGACCGATTCTTACGGCTGCTATCTGGACTTACAGCGGAACAGTATTGGTCAGGAATGATGACGAATGTCCCCCGCACCAATAAGGTTCCGAACGGAGCTAGGCAGCTAGATGATCAAACAAGGATCAACGAAGATCATCCTGTATTTCCTGTCTGCTACGTCCCGTCCATCATCAGTGAATCTGAAGAACACCTATATGCTTGTTTGACTCGCGACTATGATTTTGCTTTTTTGAAAGCCACGGACGAACTCAAAATGACTGAGGTAATGCTTACGCAAGCAATCCTTGGTGATACTGAACTCGCTATAGAATCAACTAAGCGGTTGTCCGAACAACACCGGAAAGAGAATGTCTATTTGGTCGTTGCTATTGAGCGTTTTCGTTGCGGCGATTTGGACGGTGCGTATGAAGTTTACGATTCCCTTAACGACGATTTACTCGATATATGGGGTGCATCGCAGATGGCACTCGGCATTGCAAATCGTATCCCATGGATGATCTACCCTTACCCAGACTACTAAACCTAAAAACCGGATGACAAGACATCTACATCTAGAGTAGCCTACCTGTTAGCTAACAATATGTTTCTTGCTGGCCGCACAGTACAAACACAATGCGCCTCAGCGTGAAACGCCGAGCGCAGTGGGTATCAGCATGTTCCACAATCGTTGATCCCCACCGCGTACCGAATCGGTCATTGCATGTTTGCCGACTGGGGTTGCAGCAGGTCCCACTTGTTGCCGTATAGGTCTAGGAATACCGCAACGGTGCCGTAGGGTTCTTCTCTCGGCTCCTCGATAAAGACCACACCCTTGGATCTGTAGCGCTCGAAGTCCCGCCAGAAGTCGTCCGTATATAAAAATAGAAACACGCGGTCGCCCGCTTGAGATCCCACGACACGGCTCTGGTCTTTGTTGGACGCCTTAGCAAGCAGCAAGAGCGACTCTGCGGCACTTGGTGGCGAAACGACAACCCAACGCTTACTTTGCAGCGGCACGGGGGTGTCCTCAACGAGTCGGAAACCAAGCTTCTCGACGAAAAACTCTATGGCTTCGTCGTAGTCAGCAACAACAAGCGAGACAAGGCCAAGCGATTGTTTCACGCTAGTAACTCTGGGGGCGTTGTATTCTGTAAAGAGGCGAAAGCTTCATTGATGTTGGCAACCTGCAGCTGGCCGCCGGACATTTGGAAGTGTACTTCAACTGTCAAACTATCGACTAGAGCTATCTACCAATGCGGAGTGCATCACCAAACCACGTTCGTGATACTCTACAGGATCTCACGCCACTCGTCCGTCGCCGGCAAGGTGATCACCAAAACAAGTAGCCTGGGTTGGCCGTCAAGCGTGACTCATCAATTCCGATCTACGTTCCAATCATGAATTCGATGACGCTCTGCTACTCTTAGCCCTAGCTCGGCTTACGTATTTGGTTGTCATTCCGTCCGCTCTTCAGCCGCGACGTTCCGCTTATAGGCGTCACCCAGCAGTAGGAAGTCGCTGTAACCGTTGTCGAGTTCGCGCCACCAGTCGTCGTTGTTTTCATACTTTTCGATGTGTTCGTCTAGGTCGGATGAATAAACAAGCAAGCCATCACGGTATCGCATTGAGCGGAAGGACTCGTCCGATTTCGTTTGCTCTGGCAAGAGCTGCTCGACAGTTCCAGGCCATTCCCCATGCTCACGTCGAAACAGCATCGCAGCGATGGTAGTGTTACTCAGCTTTCGTCGTGTGTTGCCACGGTCCGCCCACACCGGAAAAACGCTAATGTCATGGAGATCGACAAGGTATCGTCCACTGGGGTGAAGCTTCCCGTCCTCATAGTCGAGCCAAGGCTGCTCTTCAAAGTCGTAGTCGGAGAGGCGGCAGTAATTCTGGGTCGCACGAATGTCGTCGCGGGCGAAGAGGAGTCGGTTTGTAGCCGCCCCCATTGCAATTGCTATTCTGGTACGCCAATCCTTTTTTGCTCCGCCATCGGCTCGCCGAAGCAGCAGCTCTTCGTAGCCGACTCCCCGATGAATGTCCGCGATCCGCTTCATCACCTCGGCTCCGTGCCATCGCCAAGCATGCTCAAACGCTTCTTCCGATGGTATCGGCGGTGCTTGGAGGTTTCGCAGCACGTCCTCCGGCACATCGTGGTCGGTTGCCGAGAGGTGTTCGAGGATGTTCTTAATGTGAGCTTCGCACCAGAGGAAGAAGACAAGCCTAACGTTCCGTCGGTCGAGTTGAAAATGCTCTTGCAGCCGGCGAATGGCTTGAACCGACCTGAACGCCTCAGCGCTTCGATCCCGTTCGATCGCGAGCAGAGCGCTCCACGAGATTCGCCCAGTCGCCGAGATGAGCCCGATGTTGGTGTCCATCCCGTCGATTATATGCAGTGGTTGATAGGCGTCCTCAAAACAACAACCCTCTCGCTCAGCGGCGAGGTGGAATTCTTCGATGAGCGGACGAAGTCGCTCCAAGTACTCCAGTGCTGCCTTGTCTGTTGGGTTGTGAGTAGGTTGCTCCCAGTAGTCGCCGTCCTCCGCTGCTAATTGCTTCTGCAACGCCGCAACCTTCTGATAGTGAACTGCGGCGTTCGTCGCCTCATCAAGAGCCGGCGGTCTCATGGATTCACTAATCGCCGTCGCCTGCGACGCAAGATGGCCCAATCGCCACCTGAGTTCAAAATCCTGGATAATCACCGCCCCAACAAGTAGAGCAAACACCAAAGAAGCCCTCTTGGACCGAGCGGCGATGCTCCAGGTCGCTGCGCGCGGAAGATAAGCGACGTCTGGCTTTGGCCACAGGCCTCGGACGCCAATCAGCATCAGCCCTAGGACGAATGGCACACAGAACGAAGCGATCCAGATTGTAAGCGTAGGAATGTGCTGATAGCAGCGAACGATACTGCCCGCCAGTTCCCCCCATTCACCTAGCCACAAGAACAGGCTTGTCACCAGGAGCACGAGCAGCGGCACACCTACGAAGCACGCCGACAAGATTACCGCCCATCGACGCATTGCAGAATAGGGCAACCAAGAAAGGAATCGTAGTGCTAAGGTGGCGGCCACGTCGGCCGAGAACCACCCGGCCAGCACTGTCAGCAAATACAGCACCCAATGCATTAAAAGACTCGTGCGATCGATGACGGGGAAGAACCGACTATTGTACCAACAAGAAAACGACAGCGAGAACAGCGCAGCGATGCGGCAAAAAGAAACATCGAAGCTTAGCTAGGCACCTCAATCGGACACAGGCTTCTTCGTCTTGTTGCCTAGCAGCATGCTAATTGCCGGCCTGAGCGTAAGACGTCGACCGCTCGTTCGCGACACCCTACCGCACCTTACCCCACCTGCCCGTCGCCATCCAAATCCTTCCCAAAATGATTCTCGAGCGTCTCCAGTAACTTGCGTTGCAACTGCTGCGTGGCGTGCAGCTGAAGCTCTAGCGCCGCGACGCGTTGTTCGAGTGACTCGTTGGCGGCTTGATGTTCGTCGAGTTGGCTTTGTTGGATCAGATCCCAAAAAAGTCCCATCGTGTCACCTCGATTCAGTTTGTGAGTGAGCTGCCAGCGTTGCACCGCAATAGACCAGCGTTGCACCGCAATAGAGTGGAACTGAAATCCAACACTAGATCAATGTGTGGAAGAATCCAGCCACGAAAAACACAAGGAACGCAAACGGGGACTGATGAGTTCTTGCTGTGCCCTTTGTGTTTTTCGTGGCAAGCACCATGCTGCGTTTCACAGAGTGGCTCAAAACCGATTGCTGAATTAGGCAGCGCGGTCGGATAGAATAGTCGTGCCCGGAACGCTCGCAATCAGCGAGCCGACCTGCCTCCAAGGCGTAAGCGGCATTCGAGGCGAGTTTTGCTTGCAGAACTGGCCCAACGCGACTGCGAGATGTTGCCGTAAGCCTTTGTAAGCAAATCACTTACGGCAACGTGCTTGGGCCCGTGGAGTCGAGTTTTGCTCGACGGATTTTAGTTCGACTGCGTGAGCAAAACTCAGTTACCCGATTTAGCGCTTCGCCGCCTCGGGTTGCTTGTTCGCCATTTCGCCAACTTGGCCTTGGGTTCCCGTCGGATCGGACAGAAACGCGAACAGGTCGGCCACTTCGCTGAGCGAGAGTTTGTTGAGCAGTCCCGTTGGCATGACCGAGACGCGGCTGACGCGGAGGTCGTCGATGTCGGCGTGGGCGAGGTCGACCTTTTGCCCGTCGGAGAGCAGCACGGTCACGCCCGCGTTGCCGCGCGGAACGACCAACCCGCTGTACGTGCGACCGTTGGTCGTGACGTTTTTGCTGGCGTACTGATCCGAGATGTTGTGGGACGGATAGCCGACCGACTCGAGTAGCGCCTGCTGTTGGAACCGCTGGGCGATCGCCGTCAGGTCGGGACCGATGGTTTCACCCTTGCTACCGCAACGATGGCACTTGAAGCAATCGGCTTTGGTGAACGCCGCTTCGCCGCGCTCGCGATCACCGGCGCGGCCCGACCGCGTGCCGAGGAAGGCAAGCAGTTCGTCGTGACTCCATTTGTCGGTGCCTGAGTCGACGGGCAGTTCGGCAGGGGGGGCGCCGGGGAAGTGCTTGGCGTACCATTGCTGCCAACCGGCGAGCTTGGCTTGCCAGTCGGTGGAGGGTTGCCCGGGTTGGTTCGATTGGGCTTGCCCTGACCAGTGGTCGAGCAACTGCAGCGCCAGCGGCGCACCGTTGTCGCCCAAGCGCAGGCCGAGGAGAATCACTTGACGGAACGGTTCAGGCTGTTGGGGTCTTTGTGCCACTTGGGCGAGGGCGCGTAAGACCTCATGCGCTACGATGCCATCAACCGTCTTGATCGAGTCGACGAGATACGCCCAGTTATCGCCTTGGGGGTGCTGAGCGAGCGTCATTGCAATCGTAGTGCGCTGCTCCGGCTCTTTGGCATAGATGTCACGCAGGTAAGCGAGTGCAGCGGGTTCGCCGCTACGTCCGAGCACGGCCAGGATGCCAACGCGCAGCCGACGATAGGTGTCGCTCTTGGCACACATCGGCTTGACCCGGCCATCGAGAGCACGTAGCTCGGCGAGCAACTCGGCACCCGGGCTGGCCGGCAGCGTGGCGAGCAACGACAACGCCGAGGTGGGCCACTGATCGCCGGTGGTGATGATTTGTCGCGCCTCGGCAGGAGTCATTTGCGCGAAAAAGTCGCGGGCGAAGTTCTCCAGGTAGGCACTAACGCTGTAGCCGCCGGGCACGGCACGCGAGACTTCGTAGAATTTGAGGAAGGCTTGCTTCGACTCAGGCGTCCATCCGGTCTGCAGTCGGCCGGCGTAAGCGCCGAGATGGATTTTCTCGGGGTCGGCCAGGTCTTCGCGAAGCATTTGTGTGGCGAACTTCTCGGCACTGCCGGGAACTTGCAGGTAGACGAGAAGCCGGACGAGCTCGCGGTCGATCGGATCGACGCCACTGGGGAACTGTTGCAGCAATGTGGAACCGAGCGAAGGAACGTTTTGTGGGGTAATTTTACCTAGGTCCAATGCCAGTTGCGCTACGCGTAATAAGTCGAGACGCAGTCGATTGCTCGCGGCAGTTGACTCCGTGGTGGGAGCGCTGGCTAGCAGTTGTTCGCAGCGCGGCAACACGGCTTGGGCAGCCTGCGTGCTGGGCGACGCGGCAAGGATCGCTGCCGAACCGCGGCAGAAGACGGTAGTGCTAGGGTGCTCGAGCACCTGTTGAGCCCAATTGCCGAGTGGCAACTGCTCCAACGCGCGGCGAGCGGCGAACGCGACGAAACGGCTCTCATCGTCCAGCAGCTTGACGAACGTCTCAGGCGGGGCAGGGGAGCCGAAACGAGTGAGCGTCTCGCAGGCGACGCGACGGACGAAGGGTCCCTCATCGTCCAGCAGGCGGACGAGGGTGTCGCGGCTGGAAGTCGTGCGGTGAGCGAACAGCAGCCGCGCAGCACGGGTGCGCAGCTCGACGGAGGGATCGCTGGCCAACTGTGTCAGCAACGCTTCACTGGGCTGCGGACCGAACGTAGCTAGCAGGTCGAGCGCTTTGAGTCGTTCGGGGACGGGGCGCTTGGTGGACGCGGCAATCGTGGGCAGTTGCAGATCCCACTTTTGGCCAAGTGATTGCTTTACCCTGATAAGTTGCGATTGTGACCAGGCAGCATCGAGCTGCGGCTGGGCGAGCGCGTCCTCCAGCGTGGAGGGCAGCCGGTCGGTGGTTTGATGCTTCGTCCAGCGGATGCGGTAGACGCCTCCGTCGGTGCCACGACCGCCGGTGCAGAAGTAGAGTGCTCCGTCAGGTCCGACGGCAAGGTCCGTCGCGTTGAGCGGTCGGCCCTCGACGAAAACCTCGTTGGTGGCGGTGTAGGAGGCCCCACCCGGTTGGAAGCGAAGACAGTGGATTTTGCCGGTTGCCCAGTCGCAACCGAAGAGAGCGCCACGGTAGCGTTCCGGAAATGCATCGTGGTAGTAGAATTCGACTCCGGTCGGCGAACCGGCACCGAGATTGATCGCGGCGGGTAAGCTGTCGAGGTAGTAGGACGGCCATTTTGCCCAACCGCTACGCCAGCCGAGTTCGGCACCGGCGCTCACATGATTGATACGTGTGGGGCGATACCAGGGGGCGCCCATGTCCCATTCCATATCGGCGTCGTAGGTAAACAATTCACCCGCAGCGTTGAACGCGAAGTCGTACGAGTTTCGCAGCCCACCAGCCACGAGTTCGACGAAGCTGCCTTCGGTGTCGGTGCGGAAGACTGTGCCGCCGGGCGCTGGAATGCCGACCGCGTGACCACGCGGATCGTCGTAGCGCGGCTTGACGAGATCGCCCTCGTAGGCGTTGCGGTAGGGGCTCTGAGGTCCAGGTTGCACGCCCACCCGGGCGTGATCGCCGATGATGACGTACAGCATTCCGTCGGGGCCGAGTCGTACCGCATGCGCACCGTGCTCGCCGCGCGAACCGCGAATGGGCACAAGTGCTTTGATCTCCTCTGCCGCACCGTCGCGGTTGGCATCGCGCAACCGATAGAGAGCGACGCCTTCGGGGCCGTCGCCAATGGAATACACGCTACCTTGGTAAGCGAGAATGCCTTGCACATTCTTGATTTGGTTGGAGAACACCTCAACCGCGTCGTGCGCGCCGTTGCCATCGGTATCGGTCAGCAACAGCAGGTGACCGCCTTCGCGCGAGGCAAGAATGTTTCCGTCTCCGTCGAACGACATCGCGATCAGCGATCCAACTTCGTGATCAGCCATCAGTCGCTCGACGGTAAACTCTTTGCCGATCTTGAATCGCGAACCCTCGCCGGCGAATACGACCTCATCACCCCAAGGGAGTGTTGCGTTGAGCATGCCGTAGCTCTTTGCCCCGACCCATTCGCGGTCGGGGAAGTCAGGGTTCGACCAGCTTTGATACTGCCGCACGCTGGTCTTCCACGACTTGTTGGTCGAGTAGCTGACGAACGTGTTACCGTTCTCCTTCACCAGCACCCGCGCGACCAGCCCCGCCGATCCGGCGTCGATGTTGCTCACCTTCACGGCGATACAGTTGCGGCCTTTACGCAAATGTTTCGAGATGTCGTAGACCTGCATCTGCCGCCAGTCTTCGCCGCGACCGACCGGCTGCTCGTTGACGAACAGCTCGAAGCGATTGTCGGCGGTGATCTGCACCTCACCCAGCTCGGGCGCCTGCAGGTCGAATGACTTACGGAAGTAGCAGTCGCCAACGGGCACTTCGTTCTTTTCGTGCGAGGGCGACCAAATCCATTGCGGCTCTTGAGCAGTGACAACTTCGCACAGGCTGAGAATGATAAGTGTGAGCGCCGACACGCGCGTACCCACGGCAATCGCCTTCATGGCTTCCTCGCAGATCAAAGGTTCAGAGCATCCCCGCCTCGTGCGGTAGAGCCGATCAATCTACCGAGGATTGCCGCTGACGAGCAACAGAAGTTCGGGCCTGCTAGCAAGGCGACTGTCTTGACCTGGGCAACTCGCCTGCGATACGATGCGCGCTTAGGCAGATTGCCCAGAATGCCGGGGTGTTGATCACTTGCCAAACCGCACGACCTCAAGCAGATACCCCCAAGTCATTTAGTAATGCACTGCCGACTAACAGTTCTTGCGGTCCTTGTATGCTTGCCGGCGATTGGCGGATGTTCCGCTTCCGACGCTTCTCAAACGTCTGGTGATGAAAAGACAGCAGTGCTTTCGATGCGGACGTCGGGGCCGAACACATTGGATCCCGTCCAAGGCTCGACTCAATACGACAATCGGGCTTGCAGTATGGTGTATCAGACGCTGCTGCAGTATCGGTACTTGAAGCGCCCAGTCGAATTAGTGCCGTTGCTGCTGGCAGAGATGCCTGAAGTTTCCGATGGCGGAAGGCGATATCGATTTCGTCTGCGCAACGACGTCTACTTTCATGATCATCCATGCTTCCCTTCCGGCAAGGGACGCAAGCTGGTTGCTGATGACGTTTTCTATTCATTCAAGCGGCTTGCGGACAATGGGAATCTTCCGAAGGCTTGGTGGCTACTCAAGGAGACCATCGTGGGCTTCGACGAGTACCGCGCTGAGCAGAACGAAGTGGAGGAGTTCGACTACGATGCTCCGGTCGAGGGCATGAAGCGAATCAACGATTATGAGTTCGAGATACTTCTAAAGCAGCCCTTCTATCGATTTACCTACGTGCTGGCAATGTTCCAAACGGCAGTTGTGCCGCGTGAAGCCGTCGAATATTACGGTCCTCGGTTTTCTCGCCATCCCGTCGGAACCGGCGCGTTCGTGTTTGATCGCTGGGATATCGGCAGCCAGATAACCTATCGACGGAATCCGAATTACTGGGAGGAGTATTACCCCGAGGACCCTGGACTGAACAAGGACGGCAGTGAGCCCTATCCAGGTTATCAAGAGGACAAAGAAATGGGATTCTACGTCGACGCGGGTAAACGTCTCCCGCTTGTTGACCGTGTGGACTTGGAGTTCTTCGTGCAAGCCCAGCCCAAGTGGCTGAAGTTTCGCAAGAAAGAGGTCGACTACACGATCGTCCCGGCTGAGAATTTCGAGGAAGCTTACATCAAGCGGACTGTAAGGTTGAAGCAAGAGTTTGCCGACGAAGGGGTTCGTTCGCATGCAGAACCGCTGCTCGATATGATCTACATGGGCTTCAATATGGAAGACCCTGTGTTCGGCGGCTACGACGAGAAGCGGAAATGGCTCCGGCAGGCAATTGCGCTGGCAGTCGATTGGCAAGAGTGGAACGAGACATTCTACAACGGGCTGAATATCATTTATGATGGCCCGATTCCACCTGGTCTGGAGGGCCATCCGCAGGACCATTCACTGCCACAAGCTTACCGTGGTCCCGATTTGCAGCGGGCCCGTCAGCTGCTGGAGAAGGCGGGCTATCCCAACGGGGAAGGCCTCCCGAAGCTTGAGTTCTACGTTAGTCGTGGCGAGCGGAATCCTGAGGTCTCAGAAATGACAACGCGGAACCTGGCCCGCATCGGTGTGCGTCTGGACGTGCGGTTGGTGGACTTCTCGACATTGATGGATGCGGTGCGGAACAAGCGGGCTCCGGCATTCAGCTTCGCCTGGGGGAGTGACTACCCGGACGCTGAGAACAACCTACAGCTGTTCTACGGTCCCAATCGATCGCCAAGTTCCAATAACTTCAATTACGATCGTCCGGAGTACAACGTGTTGTATGAGCAAGCGCGCGTGATGCCGCCCTCACCGGAGCGGACCAAACTCTATGAACAAATGCGAGACATGGTTGTCGAAGACGTGCCAGTGATCGGTTCGATGGCGCGGACGCGTTACTATCTCATTCATGATCGGCTCCGCAACTTTAAGCCGACCGAAGACTTCTTCAATTGGCCGAAGTACCTCAACGTTAAGCAGCCGTAGAGACAGCGGAGATCGCAGAGCATGTGGGCATTCGTATTCCGTCGCGTGATATACAACATTCCGGTGTTTCTCGCGATCGTGTTCATGGTCATGTGGATTCTGAGCTATCGGGATCCAGTACCTGCCATGATGGGAAAGAATGCAAGTGAGGAAGAGATTCAGAGCAAACGCGTTGAGTTGGGGTTGGACAAGCCACTGGCTGAGCGTTATGTCACTCGACTCAAAGAAATTGTACTGCTCGACTTCAGCCAAGAACTTTGGACGATGCCCGGGCTGACGGTTGGCGAATTGCTACGGCAGGCGGTGCCGATCTCGCTGGCGCTGACGTTGCCGGCGCTGTTTCTCACGACCGTAATTTCCGTCTGCATCGGTTTGATTTCGGCGTACGCGCGCGGACGGTGGCTAGATCGCTCCTTGGTCTTCGCTGCCGTGTTGGGGATGAGTATCAGCTTTCTCGTCTACATCATCTTTGGCCAGTATCTCGGCTCCTATCAACTCGGCCGACTCGTAAATCGGCCAATCTTCGCGATCTACGGGTACGAGCCTGGGATTCAGAACTGGGCGTACTACATGCTGCTGCCGGTGATGATTAGCGTGATCGTCTCGATGGGCTACAACACGCGCTTCTATCGCGCGGTCATGGTCGAGGAGACGACTCAAGACTACATCACGACCGCATGGTCAAAAGGCGCGACGACTTCCAAGATCATGTTTGTACACATGCTGCGCAACGCGATGATTCCCATTATTACGCGCGTCATGATCACTTTGCCGCTGCTGGTGACCGGGTCAATCTTGCTCGAGCGTTATTTTGGAATTCCCGGCATGGGTGAGGCATTACTGAATGCCATTAACAACAACGATTTTCCGGTCATCGAGATTTTCTCCTCGATTTTCGCGGGTTTGTTTATTTGTAGCATCATTCTGACAGACGTGCTCTATGCGGTGTTTGATCCGCGAGTGCGTTTGCAATAAGTGCAAGTGATCGATGTCTAAACTGCAACGTATCTTGAATTCGCGAGAAGCGCGCAAGCTCTTCCGAGATAAGATCGCTGTCGTGGCGCTGGTGCTCATCGCTGGCTACTTGCTGATCGCGCTGTTGTTGATGTGCGGTGTACTACCGCCAAAGGCCTATGCCGACGTCGTAGGGCCGAGCAACAGCCGTGGCTTGTTTCTGAGCGAGAACGCCGAGAAGCGGTACGAAATCGCGCGGACGGCCATGCTGGGAAAAGTCAAGCGTGCCTTGCAGCGCGAGGACGTGGAGGTGGCGCTGGACGAAGTGCATCTAGGTTGGCTTCGTGTGGCAGAGAAGCCGCCTGAGGAATTGAAAAGTATCGTCGAGGAATCTCTTGAACTGCAGCGGCAACTCAAGGCGTTCGAACGGCTGGACGATGACCCTGACGCAAAGGCACTGCTGACAGCATTCGAACAGAAGACGAACCAGCTGGTTGCACCGCTGTCGGGCGCGGATTATTTCATGCACAACGCAGCGTTGCTATTAGGTACCGATGCCCAAGGGCGATCGATTCTCTTTCGCGCGCTGTATTCCATCAAGGTCGCGATACAGATTGGTGTGGTCACGGCGCTGGTATGCGTGTTGATTGGTGCGTTGCTTGGTTCGGCCGCAGGTTATTTTGGTGGCTGGGTGGACTACGTCGTGGTCTGGCTCTATACGACGTTTTCTTCGATTCCTAACTTGGTACTGCTGGTGATCATTGCCTATGCATTCACGACTTCGGGCTCCGATGCGAAAGACACCTTGCTGCCGGTCTACATAGCCTTCTGCGCCACGTTTTGGATCGGCACCTGCCGGGTTGTGCGAGGCGAAACGCTCAAGCTGAAGCAAATGGAGTACGTGCAAGCCGCCAAGACTGCAGGTTTTGGCAGTTTTCGGGTGTTGTTCCGACATATTTTGCCCAATACCAGCCACCTGATGCTGATCAACTTTTCGCTGCTGTTGATCGGTGCCATCAAGTCCGAAGTCATCCTGAGTTACCTGGGTCTGGGCGTCAAAGGGCAGCCGAGTTGGGGATTGATGATCCGCGACGCGGGCAATAACGGTGATGTGATGACTGGATTCTTTTGGCAGATCGGCACGGCGACGGCGTTTATGTTTGTGCTGGTGTTAGCGTTCAATATTCTGTCAGACGCGTTACAGGATGCGTTTGACCCTAAGCATCTATGAATACTAACCACGACGACACAACGAGCATTACGGAAGAAAAGAGCCACTCGTCGTGTCCGTAGTGGCGTAGTGGTTATTGAAAATCGCATGACAACATCCGAAGCACTACTGACTGTTAACAACCTTTCCGTCGGGTTTCATACCGATCGCGGGGACGTTACGGCGATTGAGGACGTTTCGTTCGAGGTCCGTGCCGGTGAGATTCTGGGCATCGTCGGCGAGTCGGGTTGCGGCAAGTCGGTCACCAGTCGGAGCATCATGCGATTGTTGCCGAAGCGCAATAGCTTTATTGGTCCGCAGAGTGAGATCCAGTTCGATGGTCACAACTTGGCCCACGCTGACGAAAGAACCATGCGCTCGATCCGCGGCGACCGAATCGCGATGATTTTTCAAGAGCCCATGACAGCGCTCAACCCGGTGTTCACGATCGGTTGGCAACTGGACGAAGCGCTCAAGTATCACACGACGCTCGACAAGTCGCAGCGGCATCAACGCGCCATCGAGATGCTCAAAGCGGTTGAGATCCCCAATCCCGAGTTGCGCTATCACGAGTATCCCCACCAACTGTCTGGTGGTATGCGACAGCGCGTAGTGATTGCGATGGCCTTGTGTTGCGATCCCGAGTTGCTGATCGCCGACGAGCCTACGACGGCACTAGACGTGACGATTCAGGCACAGATTCTGCGATTGATGGACCAGTTGCGGCGCAAGACCAAGACCGCCGTCGTGCTGATTACGCACGACTTGGGCGTGATCGCGCAGATTTGCGATCGTGTGATCGTCATGTACGCTGGCCAAATCGTCGAGACGGCGGCCGTGCGTTCGTTATTTAAGCGTCCGCAGCATCCCTATACGAAGGCGCTGTTGGAATCGATTCCCAAGACGGGGCGAGAACAGCATCAAACGCGCTTGCCAACGATTGAGGGCATCGTGCCGAGTTTGTTTGAGCTGCCGGCGGGTTGTCGGTTCCAGGATCGTTGCGAGTTTCGCCAGCAGCAATGCGTCGATCAGGAGCCGCAGCTTGGCGAAGAAGTCGATGGGCGCAAGGTGCGTTGTTTCTTTCCACTGAGCGAGGCGTAAACGATGGCGTTGCTGGAAGTGGAAAACTTGGTGAAGCACTTTCCCGTGCGGGGAGGGCTCATGAATCGCGTGATCAAGCAGGTGCACGCGGTCAACGGGGTGAGCTTTTCGGTCGACAAGGGCGAGATTGTTGGCATCGTGGGCGAGTCGGGGTGCGGCAAATCAACGCTTGGGAAGCTGATTGTGCGCCTCCTGGAAGCGACCGCTGGTGCCGTGAAGTTCGACGGGCACGACATCACGCATTCGAGCCCCAGTGCCTTGTTGCCGTTTCGGCGGCGCATGCAAATGATCTTTCAAGATCCACACGCTTCGCTCAATCCGCGCATGACGGTCGGTGCCGCCGTGCGAGAGGTCCTGGCGTTTCATCAAATCGCAGCACGCGGGGAGCTCAACACGAAGCTCGACGAACTCTTCACCCAGGTTGGAGTGAATACCGACTCAAAAGAAAAGTATCCGCACGAGTTTTCTGGAGGTCAGAAACAACGCGTGGGTATCGCAAGGGCGCTCGCTGTGAATCCGGAGTTCATCATCGCCGATGAGCCGGTGTCGGCGCTTGACGTTTCGATTCAGGCGCAGGTGCTGAACGTGCTAATGGATCTGAAGGCCGAATTCAATTTGACGATGTTGTTCATCTCACACGACCTCAAGGTCATTGATCACTTCTGCGATCGTATGCTCGTGATGTATTTGGGCTTTGTGGTCGAGGAGATGCCGTGTCAGGACATCCATGCCGACGCGCTGCATCCGTACACCAGAGCGCTGTTGGGAGCGAATCCGGTCTCGGATCCAGACAAGAGAAGTGAGCTGACCGTGCTGGAGGGAGAAGTGCCCAGTCCTTACAACCCACCGCAGGGTTGTCCGTTCGCGACACGGTGCGACTTGGTAACCGATCAATGTCGGCAGGAAATGCCGCCGCTGGTGGAGCTTGATGCAGGTCATCGCGTCGCTTGTTGGGAAGTAAACAAGACGCCCGAGCCAATCACGGCTGCGGAAGTATGACCGTCTTCTCCTTGTTCTTGATTAGCGCGATAGTCCCGTAGGGGCTCGCTTCGCTTCGGCCCATGACGATGTCGGCCCGGTGCGTTCCGGCCGCGTGTTTCTTGTTCTCGTTCAAGAACCAGTGCTTGTCTGGCCCGGTTTGAATGCAGATTTGAACGTAGCTGACTCTGCCGTCTTGGAATAGAACGTTCTGCCCGCAAGCACCGTGATGCGGGCTTTGAAAGCCAGCCACCGCGTAGCTGGGTTTGTCGGCCATCATTGGCTCGGAACTACTGCCCGTGAATTTGATCTGACGATAGTTTCCCTGCCGGTCGACATAGCCGATGCGGTAAGCAAAGCTGCCGCCCATGCGTTTGATCATCCATTGTATCTGGGCGTGTGTCGCTCGGCGCAGTTCCTCGCGCGTTGGCACGCGGACGCCTTGTCCATTTTCGAGTGTGGATTCGGCCGTATCATCCGACGGGCACAGTAGCGAATCGCGCAGCGCTTGCGGAGAGATCACGCCGCTTTCAAGCAGCTTGACGGCGTACATGCCAGCGTTCTCAGCGCGTCCAATCGCGGGCAATTGGCCGTTATGCCGTTTGGCGTATGCTTGGAGTGCCTGGCCGAGGTCCTTTAGCTTCGCCTCGCATTGTACGCGGCGCGCGGCTTCACGGCTTTCTTGAATGGCGGGAACGAGCAGGGTGCCCATGATCGTCAAGATACTGGCCACGACGACCCAGTCGACCATCGTCCAATGGTTGCTTCGGGTCTGAGTCGCATCTCGCGATTCAGACAGCTTCGCAGGCAGCACCGCTGGCGAGAGTTCGCCTTTTGAGCTCGCCTGTTTGACGAACGAGCAGGTGCGACTTACCAAATCGATTGGCAGTGGTTCAGAGTCGTCGTCTTGCTCCCTGGAGGCTTCGACGTACGAGCGCAATCGCTCGAGTTCGTGCTGCCAAATTGGGTCTACCTGCAATCGTTCCTCGACGCGTTGACGCTGTTGGTCGTCGAGATCGTTCAGCAGATAAGCAAGTAATTCGTCTCTCATACCACCCCCCCGGGTAATGTCGAGTTTATCACTGAAGACGACGAATATCGAGCGAGATAACAGACAAGCCTGTTACAAAGCGTAACAGGCTTGTCGAGGATTCTCAAAACACGCTCAGTTCGTGCACTACGGCCGATTCTTCGTGTGGCCGTCGCGCCAGTGCTGACCCAAGCGTTGCAGAGCCGAGTGAAGGCGACTCTTAACGGTGCCAACGGGTACCGATAGGACTTGGGCTGCTTCACGGTATTTCATCCCCCGGAAGTAAACCAGCTGAACGGCACTTTGCAGCGTGTCGGGCAAGCTGCCGACCGCGCTGCGAATCCACTCTGCTTGTTCACCGGTTTCCGCTTTGGCGTGTGGCCCAGCTTCTTGGCTAGCGACCACTTCCATCAGGCTGCCGACTTCTTCGCCGCTCGTCCTTTGCGATTGATCAAGGCTCAGCCGGCGGTGGCGCCGGTTGCGGCGTTGATAGTCGATTGCCTGGTTGGTGGCGATCGTGTAAAGCCAAGGACGGAATTTTCGTCCTGGCTGGAACAACTCACTTTTGACGTGTACTTGCAGGAACGTTTGTTGGAAGACGTCTTCGGCTTTCGCTGCGTCACCGAGGAATCGCCTGAGGTAGTTAAACAACTCTCGCTGGTAACGTGCGACCAACTCGGTAAATACCGCTGCATCTTCGGTCGTGCGATACTCCAGCAATAGCTCCTCGTCACTGCGACCGTCGTGATTGACTTGCATCGCGGTGGCGTTGGAATTTGCAGTTTTTGGGTTTTGGGTTGCTTCCGTGTTATTCTTCTTCATCCTACGAACTCCTCATGCTGAGGGTTCGACGTTCCGGGGAGAAAGTCCTTTCTCCCTGCCGTCCGATCTGGAATCCACCGATCCTCGCAAGATTAGCCAATGCGTGTCCATGGATCGGGGAATTGCCGGGTTTTAAAGCTCGAGTTCCTGAGCAGCTCCGGCTTGGCAACCTGTTAGGCCTTGCCTTACTCGTTGGTATTGTTACGAGCGAGACTGGGGAGACCAGTGGTCGATTGCCGCATTTACGTAAGGCAATTCCCGTGCCGGGAGGAGGTGTCCACCTGCCAATATGCCCTGCTAGCGGGGTCCCAACCGACGACGAGCACTGTACTTACGTCACGTACCTCAATCGGGTTCACCCGTAAAATCTGACGTACCGAGACTGCCATTCTTACACTGCGTTGTACGATTTTGGCAGAAAGTGTCCCAGATTAAGAGTCTGATGTGATCGATTTTGCAACAGGACACTTCGTAAGTCGTTTCTAGGCAAGTAGTTGAGCAATTTTTGCAGAACCCGTTCGGCGAGCTGGTTGGAACCCTCTACGTCAGTCAGCTCATTTTGCTGCTAGCGAAGCTAGGGTTGTCTATGTGGATCCCCGGCACGCTACCACCGAACATCGTCTTTCTAATCACGGTATCGCAGCCGAGCGTGGGTGAGTCGAAGTGGCTCCCGCTGTACGGCTCACATGCGCGCGACTCGGTTGCCGCCGATACGACGGATCAGACCGCGCATCTCCAGGACGCTGAGCGTAGAAAGCACGCGATGCACCGGCAGACCGCTGGATTGGGTGACGTCGTCAATCAGTGAGCCATCGCCCGGCTGGATTGCCTGCAGGACCTGCTGTTCAACATCGTTGAGTTGGACCTCGGCTGGCACGCGAATCGATGTGCCGTCATCGCGCTCAGCGGTATGGGCGAGTGGCCCAAGTTCTTCCAGCACGTCGTCGACGGTCATCACCAATTTCGCGCCGTCACGGATCAAACGATGGGGGCCATTGGATACGCGGCTGTCTACCGGTCCCGGCACGGCAAATACTTCGCGATTCTGTTCCCAGGCATGTCGCGCCGTAATCAACGCACCGGAACGGTCGGCGGCTTCCACCACGATCGTGCCGAGGGACAATCCACTGATGATGCGATTCCGCTGCGGGAACATGCCGCTCATCGGCGGCATCGTCGGTGCGGCTTCGCTCATTACACAGCCTTGCTTGGCAATCTGCGTGGCGAGGTCGGTGTTCTCAGGTGGGTAGGGTTTCAGTACTCCGCTGGCCAGCACGGCAATGGTTCGACCACCTGCAGCAAGCGCGGCCTTGTGGGCGGCGGTATCGATGCCACGGGCCATGCCGCTGACGATCGTGACGCCTGCTTTCGCAAGATTCGAGGCGAGCTTTGTCGCCTGGTCGATGCCGTAGCGCGTTGCGTGGCGGGTGCCGACGATCCCGATCGCCAGTCGATCGGCAGAAGTCAATTCGCCGCGCGCATACAGCACGCCTGGCGGGTCGTGTATCTCCGTCAGCAGCGGCGGGTACCGTTCGCTCGATTCGAGCAGGATCTCGACATCGTTCTCGCTGGCGAGTCGGATCTGCTCGTTAACGTCAATTTCCTCGCGAGCGTTGGCAATGCGGTGTGCCAGCTTGGGACCAATCCCCTGCACAGCTTGTAACTCGCCAGATGACGCGATGAGGATCTGCTGCGGCGAGCCAAAATGATCTAACAACCGTTGCCGTGACAATGGTCCCACGCCAGAAATCAATGCCAACAGCAGTTGGTTGCGAAGGTCATCTTGTTCGCTAGGTTGACTCACGCGAGTATCGGGAGGAGTGCTGTTGGGTGGTCAGCACCACTATAGCGAGTCTGGATAGAGGTGCTATGGGGCTCAGTCGAGAGGAATGTGAACAAGACGATACGGAGGTTTCGGACCAGGAAGCATATGCTCTGTTTTCTCCTGATCCCAAATAGGCCTGGTTCTTCCGTGAAAAGCACACCTGCTTTGCATGCAGTGACCGAGATTTGCTAGACTGATGGCCGTGGGGGGCTAGGAGCCCCGAATCGGATGAGTAGTGTTTATCGATATGTGGTGTTCGCACCGCAGAAGCAGCCGACGGTGCGTGAGGTCGACGATCTGAGGTCTTGTTGCACGGCAAGTAAATTCCGCTACGCGGTCGGCGTGAACGCGGACAGTGGCGGGCTCACGTTCGCCTTTGACACGCGCGATTTTGAGGCGGCCCGATCCACCAACGGCGAGTTCACACGGTTGCTGGATCGCTGGGCAGTTCGTGGCGCGGAAATTCGCGAGCAGCTTCTGTTCGTCAAGCGACCCGATGCTCTGCGGCCAATTCCCGGAGACTTCTTGCACGAGCCGTTGGGCCTGCGGAGCGAGGAATCGCTGAGACACAAGCAGGCGGCGGCAGCCGAAGCGATCGGTGAGGCCGGACTGCGGTTGCAGCGCACGCTCGCGCAGCATGCCTGGGTGCAGCGCGTTGCGAAAGTCGTGCCCTATGCGCTGATGGGGTTGGCGGCGGTGCTGACGATTGTGGCGGGTTCGTTTGCGTATCAGCGCCTGATGCACTCGCCCGTCGAACGGCGGCAAGAGACGATCGAGCGAGTGGCCAGCGATGCGATGGGAGAAACCCTGAGCAGGCAGTCCAAGCCGGACGCCACGAAGCGAAATGACGAGGCTCCAAAATGATGAGCGACGAATGGGACGAGGCTGAGGAAGACTGGGACGAGTCGTACGACGATGAGGACGAAGTAGAACAGACTGGCCCCTGTCCAGAGTGTGGAGCTGAGTTGCACGTCGACGCCGAAACGTGCTACGCCTGCGGACATTGGCTCACCACCGCCGAGCGGCACGAGCTCTGGGATGCCGGCTCTCCGGTCCGCGGCGCAATCGGAGTCGGGAAGTTCGTGTTGGTGGTGATTTTGGTTGCGTTAATGTCGGGTTTCTTGTTGTTCTAGACACGGGCCGCCGGTGAACCAATCTTCGGTGAGCAACTTGCGGTATTTGGCCGTAGCAACGGCCGTTACGATACGAGCGAAGCCAACACGTCCTCGACGTGTACGTCTTTCACGAGCTCGACGTGGCCCATTTTGGTGGGCAGGACGAATCGCAACTGCCCGTCGTCGACTTTCTTGTCGCGGCGCATCAGGGCCACGAGTTCTTCGCCGTCGTAGCCAGGCGTTTCTGTCGGCAGCTTAAGGGCTTCGAGCAAGTTGAACTGCCGCGTGACGAATTCGTCGTCGATGCGTTCCATAATTCTGGCGAGGCGGGCAGCGCACATCATGCCGATCGAGACTGCTTCGCCGTGCAGCATGTCGCCGTAGTTGCCGGCGGCCTCGAAGGCGTGAGCATACGTGTGGCCGTAGTTGAGCACGGCGCGGAGCCCGCTGGTTTCGCGCTCGTCGGCTTCGACCACAACGGCTTTCAGGCGGCAGCAACGCTGAATGATATTTTGCAGCGCAGAAGGGTCTTTTCCGTTGATCGCGTCAACGTCGGCCTCCAGCGACGCGAAGAACTGAGCGTCGAGAATCACACCGTACTTCACGACCTCGGCCAAACCCGCGCGGTACTCGCGGTCGGGCAGTGTCGTCAGCACTTCCACATCGATCAGCACTCCCTCCGGCTGCCAGAATGCACCAACCATGTTCTTCGCGCCCGGCAGGTTGATGCCGACCTTGCCACCGACTGAGCTATCCACCTGCGCGAGCAGTGTCGTAGGAATCTGAAAGAACTGCAGGCCGCGTGCGAACGTCGCCGCGACGAAGCCGGCCAGATCGCCGACAACTCCGCCGCCGATGGCCAGCACGATGGATTGCCGATCGGTACCTTCGTCGAGCATCGTCTCCCACAGGTCGATCGCGATGTCTGCGCATTTGCTTGCTTCACCCGCCTCGGCAACGAGCAAGTGCACTTCCCATCCATGTTCGGTGAGCTCATCGCCAAGTCGGTCAGCGTACAGTGCGTCGACGTTGGTGTCGGTGACGATGACGGCATGGCTGGATTTCGTGCGCTGTCGCAAGAATGCTGCCAAGCCAGCCAGATTGCCACTGCCGATTTCGATATCGTAGCTGCGCTCGGCCAAGTTGACGCGCGTGATGTTTACGTCGTCCGCCACGTGAGAGTTTCCTTATGCGAGCCGACGGCGCTCGTCGCGGGTTGCCCGGGCCGGCCCGCGGCTAGCGCCGTCGGCTCAGGTCGTGTTGATTGCTACGAACTGACGCGTTGGAGATCCTCGTCGGTGACGGTGATCTGTCGGCAGAATCCGGTATGCGTGCGGACGTATTCCAGTTGCGAGGCCTCATCGGGGCTGGCGTGCAGCAACGATTCGAGTTCGACGCGTCGCTGTGGGTCGAGCTCGGTCCCTTCAGGCCAAATGGTGGTCGTTTCGACGATCAGTGCTTCGCGATACGGATCAAACTTGTCTGCCATCAGGAAGGGTTCCGGCGTTGGGTTTCTGGTTGCGGGTTGTTACGGTTTAGAGACTCGACAGTATACTAGGCAACCTGAGGGGCGGGAAAGGCTTAACCAGCCTCTGCAGCCATCCATTGCCTTGCGGTCGTCGCCCAACAGATACCCACTCGCTATGCAAAACTCCGGCAAGAAACTCGTGCTGATTCTCGTCGCTGGGGCACTGCTGCTCGGCAGTTCCTCGTGGTGGTACCGCTACGTCGCAGCTCACCGGGCGTCGCAGTTTTGGGGGTCCGAAGCTTCGCGACTGATTGCCGAGTCGGAAGAACTGGAAGGCATGAAGTTCGAACCAATTGCGACTGAGTCGTTGTCGCTGCTGGACGGGGGAACCGTAGGGGAATTCGCCGACCTGAGCAAAGCACGCGGCCAGGCGCATCTGCGGCACGCCCTGCTGAGCGATCGGAATTATCTCTGGGAGGAGCCGATCGACCCGGATGCGATCGAATGGGGATGGTGCTTTCGGTTTCATGAAGGCGAACGAGATGTTCATGTCGTGGTTTCAAACGACTTGAAGGCCATCGGAAAATACCAGCCGAAAACCAAATCGGTAAGTGGGTATGTCTGTGAGCCGATGACTGCTTCGTTGGAGCAGTACTTCGCCGCATTGCCGCTGGCAGATAAGCCTGATTCTGATGCTAGCACGGCGAAGCAACCGATCGACGAGTGATCTGGGAAGGATCTCCGTCGATTCCTATAATCCGCCGCGAATATTCCTACGACCACGCGGAATCCACGGGACGGCTGAGCATGCGTTCGATTGCGATCATCAACCAAAAGGGCGGAGTGGGCAAAACGACAACCGCCGTGAATTTGAGTGCCGCGCTCGCGGATCGTGGGCTGCGCGTGGGATTGATCGACATGGACCCGCAGGCGCACGCATCGCTGCACCTGGGTATCGGTTTACAAGAGAATCAGCCGACGGTCTACGACCTGTTGACTGGCGAAGTCGGTCTGAGCGAACTATGGCAGGTGGCCGGCGACGAACTTTCGGTAGCGAGTTCACACATTGATCTGGCTGCGGCCGAAGTGGAACTCGCCGGAGTCGTGGGGCGCGAACTCATTCTGCGTGATAAGCTGGCCTTGGTCGAAGGTCAGTTCGACTACGTGTTGATCGATTGCCCACCCTCACTGGGGATTCTGACGATCAACGCCCTCTCAGCAGTCGACGATGTGTTCTTGCCGCTACAACCGCATTACCTGGCATTGCATGGCCTGAGCAAGCTGCTGCAGACGATCGATCTCGTGTCGAAACGACTGAATGATCGGCTTCGGCTGGCAGGCGTGATTCTGTGCCTGTACGAATCGGGCACGCGGCTGGCGTCGGAGGTGAGTTCCGATGTGGAGGCGTTCTTCGACGAGTCGCAGGTCGGCAATTCTCCTTGGCAGGAAGCACATCTGTTCGCGTCGCGGATTCGGCGCAATATTCGACTTGCGGAGGCTCCGAGTTTCGAGCAGTCGATCTTTCAGTACGCCCCACAATCTGCCGGGGCCGACGACTATCGAGCCCTGGCTGACGAAGTAGTTTCGCTCTACGCGAATACTGCGGAAGCGGATCGACAGCACGTCACACTGCCACTTAAGCGGGCTGCCTAGTTCGGCGGATCTCCAGTGTTTGGGCCGACCTTGCTGGTCGGTGAGATCTCTTCACCCTCTCAATCCCCGGGGTCGGGCTGAGGGGTCTTCCACGGCATAGCGATCGGGCAAGGTTTGCCGTCTGCGCTGTCTGTAGCTGTGAAGCTTTGGCGATTCTCCTAGTCGCACTGGGTGCTAGCATCAAAACCTTTGTGCTCGGCACAACCGTTAGCAATGCGCGTCTCGTGTAGCGGTCGATGGGGTTCTATGGATGAGACGGTATGTCCATCGCGCAAGATACGATCAGTTTGCCAGCGCAGAAAAACAGGCACAATTGGGGGGACCCGATACCAAGTGCTTCGCTGCTGCGGCATTGAGATCTCGTCACGGACGGCGAGACGACCCAACGCAAAGGAGACAAGCGAATGCAACTTTCTTGGATCAGAGCACGCGGGGCGGTGGTGGTATCAGCCGCCGTTTTAGCTCTACAAGGAGCCCCGGTGTTAGCCCAGTTTGTGCCTTTCACCCCGGGCGCAGGCCAGAGCTACAACCAGTACCAGGCCCATACGGCCCAGCCGCAGTACCAAGCCCAAACACAGTTTCAGGCACGGCCGCAGTACGCCCAACCGCAATACACGGCCATGGCATTCCAGGGTAGCGACACTCGCCCCGCCGTGGGTCAGCCCACCGAATCTGTTGCTGCCGGTCAGATGATGCCATCCACGCCCATGCAGAGCTACCCGGCCCAATCTGCACCGATGCAAAGTTACGGCTCTGCACCTGCTGCCGATTGCAATTGCCAGTCATCGTCTCCCGCGATGAATTACTCTCAGCCAACGGCTGCCCCGATGTCGTACGACGGGTACCAATATGGCGGCTGCACAGCTGGTGCGTGCGGCAGCTACAACACCTTCGACGACGGTTGCGGCGTTGGTGCTTACGGTGGAGGCGGCTGCCTCGGTGGCTGCTGCGACCAAGGGTGTGGTTGCGGTACCGGCTGCGGATGGTTTGGTGGCTTCTACGGCCTGTATCTGGAACGTGCCGGAAATCACTGGCGACCCTTGGCGTTTCAAACCGCTGACGGTCAGCCGTTCGGGTACTACCCAACCGACACGGAATATTCGTTGAATCTGACCGACATCGATAACGGTACGTTCGCCGGTGCGGAAATTCGCCTCGGTTCGACAATCGGTGGCCGCCGCAATTGCTGTGGTCCCCGTCATGCCTGGGAAATAGCGGTTTGGGGATTGGAAGAAGACACTGCGACCGCCGTGGCGACCGACGCTGTGGGTACGCGGCTGTACAGCATGATCAACCACCTCGGCATCGAGTACAGCCCGACGGGTCTGCCCGCCGATTACCGACCTGCGAACGACTACTTCGACTATGCTCCGCCGACCGAGGATCATACGGCTCCAGCGGACGTCGAAGTGCGGAGTGTTACCGCTCGCAACACTTTCTCGTTGCAGAGCTATGAAGGCAATTTCCTATGCTTCTGCTGTGGCGGTGGCAATTTCAAGGGTAGTGGGGTTGGTTGTGGTTGCTGCGGCGGTGGACTGCTTGGTCATCGCGGCAAACGCGGCCGACACGCATCGGGTGGCTGCTGCGACAGTGGCTGCTGCGACCCTTGTGCCGGTGGATGCTGTTCAACCGGATGCGGTTGCTGCCCTTCTGGTTTCTCATGCACTGGTGTGGCTGGCTTCCGCTTCATTCGCATGGATGAAGACTTCATGTTCCGCTCTGACTGGGACACCGGATTCCTTTCTCGTGCCATTGATGTCGACAGCCAGTTATACGGCGGTCAAATTGGCTGCAACGCGATGTATCGCTGTGGCTGCCGCTGGGCACTGCACTGCAACACCGTGGTCGGTATCTTCAACAACCACATCGAAGTATGGAATCGAATGGACGCACCAACTGGTGGCGTAGCTCGACTAGCTAACAATGGTCAGGAAACTTACGATTTCCGCTACGAGGACGACCAAATCGCCGTGCTCGGTGAGCTGCGTACCGGCGTGAGCTACCAGTACAGCTGCCATTGGAGACTCTTCGGTGGTTACCGCTTGTTCGGTCTCAGTGGTGCGGCTCTGGCGTTTGACCAGATCGCTGACCACAACATTTCAGCGAGCCAAGTGCAATACGTGAACGCGAATGGTTCAATCTTTTTGCACGGTCTGCAAGCGGGCGTCGAGTGCGTGTACTAAACAGGACGTTTAGCCAGACTTGAAACTGACAACCCCAGTCGACGCCTCGTGTGTTGACTGGGGTTTTTTCTATGAAGGGTGAAGGGCAAGCACAGCAACGATTGCTCGAACCCGGTAGCTTTCACTCTTCACACTGCACTCTTTCAGCCCAGCATCGTCATCGTCTGGAAGAGTGGGTCGTGACGCAGTGGATCGAAATCAGGTTCGTCGTGGACGAACTCGCGGAAGTTGCCGTCGATGTCCAGCGCGTTGGCGAGATAACGCAGGGCCATCCGTGGATTGTGGGCGATGCTCCAATAGCAGGCCAGGTTGTAATGGAGGATCGCATTGCCGGGTTCCACGTCGACGGCGCGCTCCAGCGCGTCGATGGCGTTCTCAACCTTGCCCACGCGTTTGTAGCACCAGGCCAGTGCCATCCAAGCGTGAATGTCATCGGGAATGAGTTCCAGACTACGATGCAGCGGGTCGATTGCGGCCCGATACTGATGAAGTTCGCGAAGCGCCTCACCTAACAGATAGGATCCACGCGCGTCGTCGCGGATGAGCTGGTCGTGACGCTCCAGCGATTGCAGGGCGTTCATGGGCATGCCCAGTTCCAAATAGCCTTCGGCCTCACGACGAGTTCGGCGGAGTCGTGTTCGGATCCAATGCTCTTTGGTATTGCCAGATATCATGGGGAGCTCCAACTTCGACGGGCGCGTCGCCTCGATGGGCTGAATCGAACCCAACTACGAAGTATTGTAATTGCCACACTACGCGAGTACAGCGTTGGTCGAGCACGTTGCCCGGGAAAAAGAAAATCGGAAAAGTGAAAATCGAATAAGGGTCGCACGACTCAACGCTACAGCTTGATTGAACAAGAGTTAACGCACTGCGAATCGTAACTACTCACTACTGATTTTACTCGCGAAAGTGCGCGCGCCAAAATTTGAACACCCATTTCGTGTCGTAACTCGTGAGCAGCAAACTGCTAACGAAATAAAATTCGAGTTCTTGGAAAATTCCAATTAAATCGGCAGCGCAAACTCTTGTGTCGCGCTCCGTTTCTTGTTAGCCCGCGAGCAGCGCGGATCATTGCCTGATCGGGCCCGTGTTGCCTGGCGGCAGCACCCAACAGTCGACGTGTTGCGAAATTCCAACACGCGTCAGCGACCCGAGCAGACCTGCGGCGGGCGATTTGAGCCTGCGTTTCTAGCGATTCTGCGCCCATGGTGCCTGTGATTCCGGCGTGCAGGTACAGGCCTTGCGAATCCGAGGGTCGTCGCCATTGGGCTGTTTCAAAGGCTCTTCCTTCTGCCAATGGCTCCCTCGGAGGTGTTGGTGTTGCTACGACCAGTGGTCACAATTCTGTCTGTCCTCGTGCTGAGCTTCGGTCTCGCCCAGCTGCGCGACGCGCAGGGCGATCGAGTCGGCACTGCCACCGAGCAGCGAATCTCGTGGGTGCGCACGGTGGATGGCTGGGAACCAAGTTCGGTCCTGACCATCAGTCCACCGCCCCCGGGTCCACCTGCGGTGCATCCGGCGCTAGTGGCTATTCTGCTGATCGGGCTTTCCCTATTCGCCTTGCTGGCCCTCCCGCCGGCGGTGCAGTCGACTCGCAAGTACTGACTCTGCCGGCAGTTGCCGAATTCTTTGCCGTTTCGACCAGAATCTTGCACGACGGCCGCGGAGCTATGCCACTAATACTGGTAGGCGTGGCAGACGACTGCGGTGTCCTGCCGCTCCTGGATTCCGATAGCAACCACCGAGGTTCCGATGAGACTTACGCTTCGCACATTGCTCGCTTACATGGACGACATCCTTGAGCCTGCCGATCACGAAGACTTGGGCAAGAAAATCGAAGCTAGTGATTTTGCCACCGAGCTAATCCATCGATCACGAGATACGGTACGTCGGCTGCGGTTAGGTGCACCGCCGGTGTTGGCTGCCGACAGTGATGACGTGTTGGATACTTTGGACATGGGCGACGCCAATGCAGTGGCGGAGTATCTCGACAACACCTTGCCGCCGGAGCAGGTCGCCGATTTCGAGCGGATGTGCCTCGAGACGGGTACGACGCCTGACATGCACTTGGCCGAGGTGGCCTCGTGTCATCATGTGCTCACGATGGTCTTAGGCGAGCCTGCCGAAGTCGATGCCGCTCTCAAGCAGCGGATCTACGATTTGTCGTCCGAACAAGCCAGTGGACAGAAGCTCCGCATTGAGCCGACCCATGTTGCGGCCCCAGCGAGCGCGGAGTCAGCACCTCCCGTACAAGCTGCTGCAGTCTCGGCGCCACCGATCGCCCAACCAGCGAGCTACGTTGAACCCGAGCTTCCCGACTATCTCCGAGAGGCTGCCGAATCAAAACGACGAAGTCGCAATTGGGCAATTGCGATAACTCTGCTGGTGATGGGAGGAATCGGCGCGTGGCTGGCAGTGCCCCAGCAATCCGAACTGCCGGCGGAAGTTGGCGCCAAGGACAAGAATTACGGCGAAGGCACGATCGCTATCCAAATGGACGGCAACGACGGAAACGCTGATTCAGCCGGCGCTGCCAAGTATGGCGATGCAGATGCGATGGCTCCGGCTCCTCCTTTCGATCCTGCAGACACGGCAGGTAGCCCAGCTCCGGCATTTGAGCCGGGTGTCGGTGATTCGACCGAGCCAGCGCCAGCTTTTGACCCAAGTGTGGAGGATGCTGAGGCTGCGTCGTTGCCGACAGACACTGAGCCGGCACCTGGCCCAGGTTTAGCGGCGGGTGAAACCGAGTTGCCTGTGGACGATGCAGAGATCCCAGTAACCATAGCCGACGCGGCGGAGCCTGATGTTGTCTTGCCAACGGCGCCGCCTGCTGACACGGAGCTACCGGAAACGACGGCTGAGCCAGTCGCTTCGGGGGAAGAACCAGTGCTCATAGCCTCGACGCCAGATCGCCCCATGCCAAGCGAAGTGCCGCAGTCGCCCGTGGAAGCGATTGAAGCAGAGCTATCAGTCGGTGCGCCTGCAGAACCGCGCCGATTGGGCAACTACCTTGGCAACAACGATGTCTTGCTGATTCACAATCCAAGCCTAAACCACTGGATTCGGATGCCGCCGCGCACCCCAATCTCGACTGGCAACGAATTGTTGACGATGCCGAAGTTCTTTACGCACGTGGTGTTGGCAGACGTGAACACCTATCTGTCTGGGGGGACGCGGGTCCGTCTTCCGCTCGAAACGTTCGACGGCGCATCTTCCGAAGCGGCGCTCAACCTGGAAGTCGTCTATGGGCGGGTGATGTTTAACTCCGGCCTAGACGGCAACAAAATCGCCGTCTTTGTGGACGACCAGTTGCGAGAATTCCATCTCGATGGGTCGTCCAGTCTTGCCGTAGACGTCCAGCGCATGTTCGTGCCCGGCAACGACTATGAGAATCAAGCGGCGCCAACGATTGCCACGTGGTACCTGACAAGCGGTAGCGTGGAATGGCCAACGGCCACCGGTGGGGTACAGAAGATTCGCGGAGAGATGGTGTGGAGAACCATCGACGGGGTTGATGAGATTCCTGAACCAGTGGCACAGCTGCCTGATTGGATCGGTCGCGAGCCGTTGACCGACATTGAACGCACCGCGCGTGCTGATTTGTCGAAGGAATTGAAAGAGGGCCAACCAGTCGAGATTCGTTTGCAAGAACTGACCGACGGCAAGGGTTTGGGGCGTCGCAAGGAAGTTCGCGTGATTGCCGCAGCCTCCAGTATTTACGTTGGCGAGTTTGAGTTGCTTGTGCGGGCGCTCGACGACAGCGATCAAGCCCGCGGCTGGAATGATCACATACGCGATCTGCGGCAAGCGGTGGCCCTGAGTCCCGACGTGGCAGCTAGCGTCCGCGACGCGTTCGCGAAAATCCGTGGCGAGCAAGCAGCGCAGGACTTGTTCGAAATGGTCGAAGGGTACAACACCCAGCAAGTCGGCACGACGCCCGATACGGTTCGCACAGGTGCCTTGGCTCAACTCATCAAGTGGCTCGATCACGAACGGTTGGACTATCGGGTGCTGGCGATCAACAACATTCGCTCCATCACCGGCAAGAACAAGGTGTTCCGCCCTGATGACTCGCTGAAGGGCCGGAAGAAGAACTTGCGGCGAATCATCGCCGAGTTCGAAGCCGGCGAGCTGCTTGAGCTATGAACACAATTGCTACGTCATTTGTGTTGTTGAGCCACATCTGAGCGCTTCCTGGAACCTCCCCACTAGGGAGGTCCGCGCGCTCGTTCTCTCGGGCCGACACGCGCCTCAGCTGATTTCAGCCCTAAATCTGCAGTGAGAGTGAGGTTTGTCCCCAATGCCCAATCGCGTTAGAATGAAGCACTTACAGAACTCTGCTCGTCGAGTGATTCGAGGTGCCGGTCTGCGATAAATTCAAGTATAGTTAGCACTTAGAGTATGGGAGCGTTGTCAGTGCAAGTCAGCATTTCGGTACGTCACGGACATCTTGCAGAGTCGACCCAAGACAAGCTGAAGAGCAAAGCCGAGAAGCTGAGCCGTTTTTTTGATCGCATCATGGCTATCGAAATCGTGGTCGATCTCCAGGAGGAGCAGCATCCGTCTGTTGAGGTCATCGTCTCGACGGAGCACAAGCACGATTTTGTCGCGAGCGACAAAGGCGAGAGCTTGATGGCTGCATCCGATGGTGCCGTACAGAAAATCGAGCAGCAGCTGCGCAAGTACAAGGAGAAGGTTCAACAAAAGCACCGAAATTCTGAGCAACGCAGAGCCGAGGTGATTGTCGATTCCGATTCGAGCGAAGAATCGAATGATTGATAGCTCGCCAGTCGAGCGACCGGCAAGCGGCCTCGCGACCGGAGCGGAATTTGCCGCCCAAAAGTGATCTCTGATAGTTGCTGTCATAATCATTTACAGGCGATTTGAGGTTAGAAAGAGAAATCATGAAGTTTGTTGATTTTGTAAGCCGGGACGCGATTCGCACGAGCATCGATGTTCATGACAAAGAGCAAGTGATTCGGTCGATGGCCACTGCCTTGCTCGAATCTGGCAAGATTGCTGAAGACGAGCACGAGAGCATTGTCGAAGCGATACTCAAGCGGGAAGAACTCGGCAGCACTGGGATCGGGCGCGGCGTAGCGGTACCGCACACCAAGCATCCGAGCGTTGGAGAGTTGGTTGGCACCGTTGCCGTAAGTGAAGAGGGCGTCGATTTCGATAGCCTCGACGGCGAGAAGGTCCATTTGCTCTTCCTGCTGGTCTCGCCTCCGGATCGGCCCGGAGATCATTTGCGGGCGCTAGAAAACATTTCTCGTCAGCTGCGTGACGAGACGTTCTGTCGTTTCCTGAAACAGAGCAAGACGCCTGACGACGTTTGGCAGTTGCTCGAGGAAGCCGACAACAATCAGTTCGTATAACACGTTATTTCGTCTGGGGAATCTTCGATCCGTTGATTCCGCCAGGCCATGCCGCTTTGGGCGGCGGTAGTCTCGCGTAAGTGCGAGACTGATAAGAAGAGAATTCAACAAGAAGATGACAGTCGTTGAACGCACCGTTGTGATTACCAATCCTCAAGGGCTGCATGCGCGGCCTGCGGAACTGTTCGCACGACTGGCCTCTCAGTTTGAGTCAGAGATTAGAGTGAGTCGCGACCACCAACCGGTAGATGCCAAGAGCATTTTGCACGTGCTGACCCTCGGAGCCGCACAAGGGACTGAACTGACCCTCTCGGCCGAGGGAGTCGATGCCCAAGACGCTCTCGAGGCGCTGGTTCGCTTGGTGGATAGCGACTTTGCAACCGATGAAACAATGCGTCAAGAAAGCTCGGGTTAATCGACAGTTTGAGACGACGTGACGCCGTAAGTCGTCACCATTCGTTTTGCTGGTCTTAATCCCGCAGGCACCTTGGCGAACACACGTCAAGCGTCAAGCCAGGGACTAGCCCTGTGAGCACGTCGCGTGAAGAAAGAAACAGATGACCGTCAGTGGTAACCCCAGCATTCATTGCATGAGCGAACGTTATCAGCGGTATTGTCGAGAGTAGCGCAGAATGGCACCTCAACGCCCGTTGAGGATGCATGCTACCGACAGGTTTCTCTTCACATGTCCAGTGCCCACACGGTCACCCTGGCTGGTGCTCCGTAACGAGGGCGCAATGGAACGCCTCCAAGGAATTGCCGTATCGCCAGGTATCGCGATCGGTGAGGCATTAGTACTAGACAACGAGGGATTCCGCATCCCCCGCCGCTTTCTTCCTCGCGATGCGGTCGAGGAAGAACTCGAGCGTCTGGACCGCGCTCTCTCTGCTGCGGTCGCTGAGGTCGAGCACAATCGCAAGCAAGTCGCCGAGCAGTTGGGCGATGAGTACGCGGCGATATTCTCCGCGCACATCCAGATGCTGCGTGATCCACGTTTGCACGACGAAATCGTGGAGATGATTCGTTCGCGGCATTATTCACCCGAATACGCGGTGAGCCGCGCCTTGAGGCGCTACGCCAAAGTGTTTCAGTCGCTCGAAGGGCAGTATATGGCCGAGCGAGCCAACGATATCTTCGATATCGAAAAACGCATTCTGCGTAACCTTCTGGGGCGTCGTCGCGAAGAGCTTTCGCAAGTGACCTCGCCGGTGCTCGTACTAGCGCACAACCTGACCCCGAGTGAAACGGCCAACCTCGATCCAAGATTTGCATTGGGGATGGTCACGGAGATTGGTGGTCCCGGCAGCCATACTGCGATTGTTGCCGAAGGTTTGGGAATTCCGGCAATCGTCGGCGTGGGGCCTTTTTTGACCGACGTCTCTGGGGGTGATACGGTCATCATCGACGGCGATCAGGGCCAGATCGTTCTCCATCCCGACGAAGAAACACTCGCCCGCTACCGACACGAGGTCGAAGAACAGCGCTCGTTGGCCGCGAAACTGGAATCCCTCCGCGAGCTGCCGGCAAAAACGATGGATGGCACACCAATTCAGCTCCTGGGAAATATTGAATTCCCATACGAGGTCAAGCAATGTGATGAGCGCGGAGCGGCAGGAATCGGCCTGTACCGCACCGAGTTCATCTATCTGGGGCGCGACGACGACCCGTCGGAGGAAACCCATTTCGAATCGTACTCCTCGGTCGTCCAGGCGATGGCCAGTAAGCCGGTTGTTATGCGCACCCTGGATCTGGGCGCCGACAAGATGCGCTCCTTGCCAGATCCCGAGGACGAGCGCAATCCGTTTCTCGGTCTACGAAGTATTCGCTTGGCGTTGCGCAACCGCGATTTGTTCCGCATTCAGCTACGCGCGATTCTACGTGCGAGCGTACTCGGCGAAATCCGCATCATGTTTCCGTTGATCAGCACGATCCTGGAGTTTCGCCAAGCACGCATGGTGCTCTCTGATGCCATGGAGGATCTCGACGAGGCCGGGATTCCCTACGACAAGGACATCAAGGTCGGCATGATGGTGGAGGTGCCCTCCGCTGTGATGATGATGGATCGCTTTGTGGAAGAAGTCGATTTTTTCAGCATCGGCACGAACGACCTGATTCAATATTGCCTGGCCGTGGACCGCAGCAACAAAGACGTTGCGAATCTCTACACGGCAGCCGATCCCTCGGTGATCCGCATGATCGACATGGCCGTGACTTGCGCGAACAACCACGATGTGCCGATCGGTACTTGCGGCCAGATGTGCGGCGATCCAACGTACACGATGTTGCTGCTGGGGCTGGGGCTGCGCAGTCTGAGCGTCACCCCCGCAGCGGTTCCTGAAATCAAGCGTGTCTGCCGTAGCGTGTCGATCAGTCAGTGCCGAGAAGTTGCTCAGAAGGTCCTCGAACTCGACAGTGCGCGCGAAATCAAAACATTTTTGAAGGAAGAACTATCCAAAGTATTTCCTGAGTTTCCAACATAAGAAAGAGGCTTTGGGCTCTGGGCCATGAGCTGTGCGCTTTCTCTGCACAGCCAGCGGCCCACAGCTCATCGCTAATAGCCCACAGCTAAATCTAAAGGATCACACCTATGAAACAAGAGATGCTCATTAACGTCGCGCAGCCGGAGGAATGCCGGATCGCGATCGTTGAAGACGGGCAGCTGGAAGAGCTCTATGTCGAGCGCAGCAGCCAGGACAACTACGTCGGGAATATTTACAAGGGCAAGATCGTTAATCTCGAACCGAGTATCCAAGCGGCATTTGTCGACTTTGGCGTCGGTCGTAATGGGTTCTTGCACATCAGTGATGTCGAAGCGCAGTATTTCCGGCAAGGCGGCTTCGATCCCGACAAGCTCATTCAACCCGATGGTACGCAACACGCTCCGCAGAAGAAGAGCAATGGATCCAACGGCGGCGACGAGGGAGGCAACGGTTCCACGCGTACCGCAACGCGGAAGGCCCGGCCTGGCGTGCGACCACGCATCAAGCCACCCATACAAGATATCTTCCGTCGCGGGGACGAAGTGCTGGTTCAGGTCATCAAGGAAGGAATCGGCACCAAGGGTCCCACGCTCTCAACGTACATTAGCATTCCGGGTCGCTACTTAGTGCTCATGCCCGCGCTCGGCAGAATTGGCGTCTCGCGCAAGATCGAAGACGAAGACGACCGGCGTCGCCTGCGGGACATCCTCCGAGAACTCAATCCTCCCAAGGGCGTTGGCTTCATCGTTCGTACCGCCGGGACCGATCGGACGAAAAAGGAACTGTCGCGGGACCTCGCTTACTTGCTGCGGCTCTGGAAAGTGATTGTTCGACGTATCAAGAAAACGAGCGGCCCGATCGATATCTACGAAGAAAGCGATATGATCATTCGCACGATCCGCGATATCTTCACCGGCGATGTCGATTCGATTCAGATCGATCAGCCCGAAGCGTACGAACGGGCAAAGGAATTCCTTCAGGTCGTCATGCCGCGATACGCCAATCGTCTGCACCTCTACGAAGGCAAGGAGCCGCTGTTCCACAAGTACAAGCTCGACGAAGAGATCTCACGCATCAACCAGCGGGAGGTACCGCTCAAAGGTGGCGGATCGCTGGTCATCGATCAGACCGAGGCACTGGTGGCCATTGACGTCAATAGCGGTAGTTTCCGAACCGATGGATCTGCTGAGGAATCGGCATTCAAGCTCAATCAGATCGCGGCGAAGGAAATCGCCCGTCAACTCCGCCTTCGCGATCTGGGAGGTGTGGTGGTCAACGACTTTATCGACATGCGTCGCGAGCGCTATCGTCGCACGGTCGAGCACACTTTGCGCGACGCGGTGAAGCGCGACCGGGCGCGAACGAAGATTCTTCGCACTAGCCCCTTCGGTCTCATCGAAATGACGCGACAGCGGATTCGTCCGAGCCTGAAGCGAAGCGTTTACAAAGAATGCCCCGGCTGCACCGGCTCAGGCTTGGTCAAGTCCGCAGAGAGCATGGCGATCGAGGTGATACGCAAGCTGATCATGACGTCGCAGAACGATCGGATCGCCAAGATCTCCGTCACGGTGGAAGAAGAAGTCGCTACCTACCTGAACAATCGCAAGCGGCGCGAACTTACCAAGCTCGAAGACGAACACGAAGTGCAGGTGGTCGTTCTGAGTCGCGAGGCGGTATCGCCCGAGTACCTAAAAATCGACTGCGAAGACAGCGCCGGACGTGAGGTGAGGCCGTAGCCCATCGGCCCTTCACTTAACCCGGTAACGATTGCATTTGCCTGGCGAAGCCCACACCCAGTGCTCCGCAGATGGCTACAGCGTAGAAAAACCATTCCCAGCCACTGATGCTTCTTGAGCTGTCGATCGTCTGCATCAGCAGAGCAGAGCCGAGCATGATGAAGGCGATAAAGATCGCGATCGCCAGGTCGAGCGGTAGCTTCTCGTTGCGACTGGCCAGCATGATACACATCTGCGTCAGGATGATCGTGACCGCCACGCCAACGAAGTACCAACTCCACATGGTCTGGAGTTCGTTGCTCTTGTGCATGCAATAGACCGTGCCTAAATTGATCACGACGCCGACGAGCAATATGGCGATTGATTGAAACAGACTCATGGGTTGCGGAAGCGTTTCCAGTGAATGTAAGTGTTTTAGGATGCCTCGATTGTATCGGCTCAACGCGGCTTGGGTAGCGTTGTCATCGGGCGCACTCTGTGGCGGTTGATTGCGATCGATGATCCGTAGTTAATGATTACTCAACTGGCTGCCGGAACGCGTTTGCACCCCGCCTTTGCGGCATCTCTCACAAGGTTTACGACACGTTCGATCGATGTATACGCGCCGAAACATTCGCTGGAGTGTGGTCTTTCGATTTACTTGGTGGCAGATTCTCGTGTTTACCGCGTGGAGCGCTGCCGTTACGTGGCTCTACCTGTATCTGCAGGAGCGCGGTATCGATTGTAGCTTGCCCATTGCTCCACTGGGCACGATTGGCGTTGCCGTTGCCTTCTACGTGGGATTCAAGAACAACCAGTCTTACGATCGCTACTGGGAAGCGCGGAAAGTCTGGGGCGGCATCGTCAATGTGAGCCGCACATGGGCCAATCAGGTGTTGAGTTTCGTTACGAATCAGTATGCCCAAACGCCCGCTGCACCTGAGGAGATTCGGGAAATCCACCAGAAGCTCATTTATCGGCAGTTGGCTTGGATCAACTCCCTCCGGTTTCAGCTGCGCCGAAAAACCCCCTTCGGCTTTCAGCCGAAAGGGACCCAAAAGCGCTTCATGCAGACGACCGATATCGATTCGATGCGGAACGAGCTGACGGCTTTGCTCGCCAGCGACGAGCTCAAGGTCGCTTGTGAACGGCTCAACACCGCAACTCAAATACTTCGCTACCAAGGCGAGCACCTCCGCACGCTGATGGAGCGGCATCTGATTGATGAGTTCCGTTTGATTTCTTTGATGGACTTGGTGACAGAGATGTTTACGCTGCAGGGAAAGTGTGAGCGGATCAAGCAGACACCTTTCCCGCGGCAGTACGCGTATTTCAGCAACGTGTTTACGTGGCTCTTCACGCTGTTGCTTCCGTTTGGGATTGTCGGGCAGTTTGCGGGACGTGGACTCATGGTGTGGGCGTCCGTACCACTGTCAGTAATCGTTTCGTGGGTTTTTCTGACGATGGAGACGGTAGGTGATACCAGTGAAGACCCGTTCGAGAACTTTCTGAACGACGTGCCCATGACCGCCCTGTGTCGCACAATCGAAATTGATCTACGGCAAATGCTCGGTGAAACGGAAGTTCCGTCACCGCTTCAGCCGCAAGAAGATATTCTCATGTAGACCCTATTGGCACCACGCAGTGCCACCGACCACCCTTGTGCTGCACTCGTCTGCGCGGGTATGAAATCTAGTAGGGAGTACCGATCAGTGATCAGGGTGAGGTGTCGCGCCGCGTAGCGGCCAAGCGACCGGACCAATGAGGACTTACACATGGCGACCGCAAACGACCATCAGACCGCGTTTCCAAGACTGACCGACGACGAGATGGACTGTCTCGCGGCGTTGGGCACGATGCGAGATTTTGCCGACGGTGAGGCGCTGTTCTCCAACGGCGAAAAGGACTATTCCTTCTTTGCCATCCAAACGGGCGAGGTCGTGATCCTCGATAGCTCGTCGGGCGAGTCGCGCGAAGTCGTTACGCACTCAGCGCGCTCGTTTACCGGCGACATCGACTTGCTGACGGGTCGCCCTGCGGTCGTGGCGGCGGTGGCACGCGGCGCGTGTACAGCAATCGAAATCACAGCGGGTAGGGTTCGCCAGATGCTGGGAGAAATCCCGACGCTGAGCGACAAACTGCTCGAAGCGTTCCAAGCCAGACGAGAACTCCTCGAACGTACCGAGTTCATGGGAGTCCGGATCGTAGGCGAAGCCGATTCCAAAGAAGCCTTGCAGTTGCGCGAGTTCTTCTACAAGAACAAAGTCCC
>JANQQA010000169.1 GCA_028285205.1 Bythopirellula sp.
TGGGGATCGAATTGTGGCTCGTCGCTGTGGGCGAAGACCACGCCCGACGTGCCCAGCGAGGTCGAGAGCAGACCTTTCTTGACGATGCCGTTGCCGACCGCGCCCGCAGCGCAATCGCCCGCGCCGCCGACAACGACGCAATCGGTTGAGAGCCCCAGCTTGCTGGCGACCTCTTCCGTCAACGTCCCCGTAACTTCTGCGGACTCGAAGCAGGTGGGTAACAAGTTGGCGTCAAGTTCCAACTTATTCAGCAGCGTCTTCGACCACCTCCGCTTCACCACGTCGAGCAACAGCGTGCCGCTCGCGTCGCTTACTTCGGTGGCGAATTCGCCCGTCAGGCGCCGGCGGATTTCGTCTTTGGGCAGCAACACCTTGGCCAGCTTGGCGAAGTTGCGCGGCTCCTTGTTTCGCAACCAGAGAATCTTCGGTGCCGTGAATCCGGTGAGCGCCGGGTTGGCAACCATCTTGATCAATCGCTTTCGTCCGCCGGCACGCTGTTCGATTTCATCGCACTCGGCTTCGGTGCGTTGATCGTTCCAGAGCAGAGCAGGGCGGATGACTTTGTTGTTTTTGTCCAGGAAGACCGAGCCGTGCATCTGGCCCGACAGGCCGATCGCCGCGACGTCAGCCGGCTTCAGCTTTGCCTTTTTGACGACTGCGCGCACCACCTTGATCGTGGCTTGCCACCAGTCTTCAGGATCTTGCTCGCTCCAGAGCGGTTTTGGATGATGACAGGGGTAGCCGGCGGACGACTCGGCGAGGATTGCGCCTGCAGGGTTGATGGCGAGGGCCTTGGTGCCAGAGGTGCCAACGTCGATACCAATCGAGATACTCATAGTCGCCTGGGAAGTGTGGGCTGAAGGACGGGTCGGGAAGAATCGAGAGATGTGCCGCTGCAGCAATGCCGTAGGCAACTGCCAACGTCTCTCAAGAAAGATCGCACGGTCTGCCCACTGACAGCGCCTTGCGTCCTCAACTATAATCCTGATTTTTCCACGATCTGCAACTCATAAATTCCGACTTCTACCGTCGGGAAACCCATGCGGCACCTGATCGCGTTTCTGCTCGTCGGCTCATTTACCCCAATGCTGGGCTGCGGGGGGCCTCCGCCACAGCCTGCCGCGCCGAAGCAGAAGTTAACGGCTTCGAAGCTCACTGCCTTGGTGGTCGACGATCCAGGAATCGCCGCTGGACTGAAGCTGCTGCGCGGCGAATGGTTGGAACGCTCAGACGGGGAACTCGTCATTGAGGAGTGCACGACGCAACAGCTGCTGGCAGCTGAGACGCTGACAGCGGACTTGGTGATCTATCCTTCGCGTTATCTTGGCACCCTGGTGGAGCGCGACTGGGTGCGTACGGTTCGCAGTTCCGTGTTGGAGAGCGACGATGTCGCGACGCAGGATATGTTTCCGCTCGTCCGCGACCAGGTGCTGCGCTATGGCAATCGAGTGTATGCGCTCACGCTCGGCGAACCACCGCTGATGTTGCAATTCGTCAGCGGCGAGACCGACGCTACAAAGCTTAGTTGGTCGGAAGTTCCCAACCCCAATTCGGCCAATGACTCGCAGTTTCAGTATCCGCTTGCTATCGCGTTCTTGGCTCGCAGCGTTGCCTACGCGCAGAGTCGTAGCGGAGTGACCACATGTCTTGACCCGGATACGATGGAGCCTCGGCTCGCCGCACCGCCATTTGTGAAATCACTGAGCGAGATGCTTGCCATTGAGCAAAACGATGAGCGACCGCAAAGCAATGCGATGTTTGGATGGCCGCACGCCGATGCGGGCGATAGCGGTGTGTTTGTTGCCTTGCCGATCGCAGACGAAGTGTTTCGTCCGCTGCGCGGTTCTTGGGAAGACAACGATCTCGACCGACCCATCACAGTTTTTCCTCTGGTGGGAAGAAGTGTAAGCGTCACGCGTGCGACCAGAAATTCCGCCTCGGCATCCAAATTGATGCGGTGGCTGGTGAGTGACAGCATTGCCGGCCAGCTGAGTCCCCGCAGCAGCGCGACGCTGTGGTTCCGCAAGTCGCAGGAGAGAAAGGCGACTCAGTGGCTGCCTGCCAACGGTGCTGAAGTGACTGCGGCCTCCGTCACGGCGCTCCTGTCGTCGGGAGACGCTTTTCTGCTGCCGCGCATTCCGGGTATCGACGAGTACCTCGGATCGCTCGAAGAGTCGATTCAAGCGGCAGCCGAGCAAGATCAATCCGCCGCGAATGTTCTTGGGCAAGTAGCCCAGCAATGGAACGAGATTACCGATCGGCTGGGCCGGGATCGTCAGCGGGCGGCCTACCGCAGGCACCTGGGGCTGGGCGAATCTGCCGATTAGGGTCGATTTGTCCGTGTTTGAGCCCGTCGCCGGTGAGACCAGCGGGTTGTCAAAATTGGGCGTAGTCGTTAGCTTCAAAGATTCGCAAATCCCCCACTTCGCCTACGTAATCCGCAGCTTCTCGGAAGCTGGCCGTCTCGATAATTCGCCATGATCTGTAGTGCCCAGGATGATCAGCGCATTGTGATCACCGGAGTCGGTCTAACGGCTCCCAACGGCGACACGCTTTCCGACTACCGCGCGGCACTGCTGAGCGGCAAGAGCGGTGTCGACCGCTACAACATTCGCTATGTCGGCGATACGCTCGCCGGACAGTGCCATTTCGATGAGCTGAAGTACCAGAAGCGCAAAGAACTGCGTCGTGGCACGCGGGCGGGGAGCGTGGCGATCTACTGCGCGAACGAAGCGATTACCAACTCAGGGATTGATTTTCCCAACGTTGATCCGACGCGCGTGGGCGTCTACATCGGCGTGACCGAGCACGGAAACGTCGAGACCGAGAACGAAATTAACGAGATCAAGGCGTTCGACTACGACACCAAGGTCTGGTCGCACCATCACAATCCGCGGACCGTGGCCAACAATCCGGCCGGCGAGATCACGCTGAACATGGGCATCACCGGCCCGCACTACACGATTGGCGCCGCCTGTGCCGCGGGCAACGCGGGCATGATTCAAGGTGCCCAAATGCTGATGCTGGGCGAGTGCGACTTGGCGGTCGCTGGCGGCGTGTCCGAGAGCATCCATACGTTTGGCATCTTCGCAGGCTTCGCGAGTCAGGGGGCACTGGCGGAGAACGATGATCCAACAAGTGCCAGCCGTCCCTTCGATCGCGACCGCAATGGGATCGTCGTCTCCGAAGGTGGCTGCCTGTACATTCTCGAGCGTTATTCCGATGCCGCTGCGCGAGGCGCAAAGATCTACGGCGAACTGGCCGGTTACGCCATGAACTCCGACGCCAGCGATTTCGTGCTACCCAATCCCGAGCAGCAAGCACGCTGCATGACGATGGCTCTAGACCGCGCCGGGATCAACGCCAACCAGGTCGATCTGGTGAGTACGCACGCTACCGCCACCACCAGCGGCGACATCCAAGAGTGCGAGGCGATTCGACGGGTGTTTGGCGATTCGAAAGACACCCTTGTCAACAACACCAAGAGTTTCATCGGTCACGCGATGGGAGCCGCCGGCTCGTTGGAGTTGGCAGGGAATCTGCCGGCGTTTGACGACGGCGTCTGTCATCCGACGATCAACGTGGAGAATCTCGACCCAGACTGCGAGCTTGCTGGGTTGGTCCTCAACGAGCCACGCGAGAAAAAATCGGTCGATTACATCCTCAACAATTCCTTTGGCATGCTGGGCATCAACTCGGCGGTCATCATCAAGAAACCATAAGCGAGCCAAGGCGTCTCCGCCCACGGCGATCTACACGATAGCAGGAGCAAGCAGCGAACATGCAAACCGACGAAATCAGAGAAGAAATCCTCGACATTCTCGAATCGATCGCGCCGGACGAAGATCTCTCGACCCTGGACGACGCGGTGAACTTTCGCGATCAGCTGGAACTGGACAGCATGGACTTTCTCGACATCGTCATGGAGCTTCGCAAACGCCATCGCGTCCAAATCCCCGAGGACGACTATGTCGAACTCGCCAGCATGAACAGCACGGTCACGTACCTAGAACCCTTGATGAAAGACATCGTCAAAGCCTGAGTGGAAAGGCGGAAGGTGGAAGGAGGAAGGCTGAGCAGTCCCTCCGCCTTCTAACTAACGCCTTCCACCTTCGTATGTACGATACCATCATCATCGGCGCAGGCATGTCGGGGTTGGCAGCCGGCATTCGGCTGGCCTACTACGATCAGCGCGTGTGCATCTTGGAGAAGCACACCACCATTGGTGGGCTAAATTCCTTCTATCGCATGCGTGGCCGTGACTACGATGTCGGGCTCCACGCGCTCACGAATATAACGCCCAAGGGTACCAAGCGCGGTCCGCTGGCCCGGCTACTCAAGCAACTGCGAATCTCCCGCGACGATCTGCAGATTTCTCCGCAACTGGGCTCCGACATCGTCTTCCCCGGTGTTCGCCTGCGGTTCAACAACGACTTCGAGTTGCTACGCTCCGAGATCGCGCGCGAGTTCCCCGGTCAGATCGACAACTTCGAACGCGTCGTGAGCGAGATCGTCGAGTACGACGACCTCGACGATACTCATCAGGCGATTTCAGCACGCGACAAGCTCAACCAACTGATCAGCGAACCGCTTCTGATCGAGATGTTCTTTTGCCCGCTAATGTTCTACGGCTCCGCCCGCGAACACGATATGGACTGGGGGCAGTTTTCGATTATGTTCCGCAGCATTTTCATGGAAGGACTGGGGCGTCCGTACGCGGGCGTGCGGCTTATACTCAAACACCTGGTGCGCAAGTTCCGCGGCCTGGGGGGCGAGTTGAAGCTTCGCACCGGGGTCGAGCGACTGGCCGTCGACAACGGCCACGTATGCGGCGTGGTGCTGGAAAATGGCGAAGAGATTCAGGGGCGGCGAATCCTCTCCTCAGCTGGCTGGCCCGAAACCATGCGGATGTGCGACGACGGCGATCCGGTCACGTCGCGGAGTCCCGGTCGACTTAGTTTCTGCGAGACGATCGCCACGCTCGACGTGCAGCCGCAGGAATTAGGGCATCGCAGCACGATCACTTTTTTCAATGACAGCGAAGAGTTCCATTGGACCAAACCCGATGAGCCAGTCGACGTGCGCAGCGGCGTGATTTGCAGCCCCAACAACTTCGACTACGGCGAATCACTTCTCGACGAGGGGACGATGCGTATCACGGCGCTAGCCAATTTCGATTATTGGAATGCCCTCGACGAGCACGAATATAACATGGAAAAGCTGCGCTGGTACGATCGCATCACCGATTCAGCGGTGCGATTTGTGCCCGACTATCGCCATCACGTGCTCGATACCGACATGTTCACTCCCACAACCGTTGTCCGCTTTACCGGTCACGACGGTGGGGCGATCTATGGCACGCCCGACAAGCAAATCGACGGCCGTACGCATCTGGACAACCTCTTCGTCTGTGGAACCGACCAGGGCTTCGTTGGTATTGTGGGCAGCATTGTTAGCGGCATCAGCATGGCGAATATGCATTGTTTGAGGGACTAGGGTTGAAAACGCTCCGCCGATTCTCCCTGCTCAATCTCATTCTGCTCTCAACCGTATTCGCTATGGCAGTCGGGTTGTGGAGACTTGGCAACGAAGTCGTGCCACTTCGTGAGGAAGTGAATCGGTTGCGGCGCGAAGCCGGACATCTCCACATCGACGACCCGACCAAACTACACGCGATCGGGATAGAAACCGTCGATCGAGACTACTGGCGCTGGCGCGTCTATATCCCGGAGGGACCTACATTCTACCTGCATACACACTCTCGTGACCTACCTCGAAGCGGAATACCATGGAAATGGGTAGGTGACGGACATAGACTCCATCCAGGTGAGCAAGTCTTTCACTACCGCATTAAGGAGGTGCCCGGCGAACCAGATCGGCTGACTAGTTTGCTACGTAGCAATACAGTAACACATGCATTCGGCACAGAGATTAAGATCCGCGAGAGGAAAGCAGAATGGATCAACACTCCGTATCTAGAGCACCGTCTCGAATCGGCAGCCGGTGTCATGCCATGGCAGGTCAGTGTCGCCGCGGACAAACCACTTGTCTTATTGAGGCTTCGCGCACGGAAAGCCGTGCTTAACTACGATAGCGACGGCAAACAAGTTGGCAGGGCCTATCGCGAGATTGAGGAGCCCACAGATGGGGTCATGATTTGGATTGACCAATTCAAGGACGGTGCAAGTATTGCCAACCAGTACCAAGTGAAAGACTAGCTGACCTCCGTTCGCTGCCCCATCCACAGCTGAACAACGAATTGCTACACTAAGGTGCTTAACAAGACTTTCCACAGCATAGCGTTACCTGATGCCTAAAGACTTTCTCAAACACGCCAAGAATCACTACGACGTCGTTGTCATCGGCTCGGGCCTCGCCGGACTAACGGCGGCGAATATCCTCGCGCGCCAGGGACGTAGCGTGCTGCTCGTCGAACAGCATTACAAGTTGGGGGGCATGGCCACCTGGTTCAAACGGCCGGGCGGGCATATCTTCGACATCTCGTTGCACGGGTTCCCCTACGGCATGGTCAAGTCGTGCCGGCGGTATTGGTCGAAAGAGATTGCTGATTCGATCGTCCAACTCGATGGCGTGCGATTCGACAACCCGATGTTTTCGCTCTGGACGAGCTTCACCCGCGAAGACTTCACCAAGCAGCTGATCGAGAAGTTTGGCGTCGAAGAAGCAAGTGTCGTCGCGTTCTTCGATAAAGCACGCGGCATGAACTTCTACGACGATCAAACGACCACGGCTCGAGAGCTATTCGACGAGTTCTTCCCCGGTCGTGAAGACGTGATCCGCTTGCTGATGGAGCCGATCACCTACGCCAATGGCAGCACCTTGGAAGATCCGGCGATCAGCTACGGCATCGTGTTCAGTAATTTTATGTCCAAGGGTGTGTTCACGTTCCAGGGGGGCACCGACAAACTGATTCACCAGATGGAAGCCGAGCTCAAGAAGAGCGGCGTGGACATCGCAATCAATTGCGACGCACAAAAGATCAACTTGGAGGGCGGCAAGGTGAAGTCGGTCGAAGTCGATGCCAAGGGCGCGAAGCACACGATCGCCTGCGACGCGGTGGTTTCCAATGCGAACATCCGCCAGACCATTTTTCAGTTGGTCGGCGAAGACAAGTTCGACCGTGGATTTATCGACGATGCTAAGGCCGTCCGACTAAACAACAGCAGCACGCAGGTCTACATGGCCCTGCAGCCCGACGACCAACTCGACGTCCATGAACTGGGAGACCTGCTGTTCAGCAGCACGGCTCCGAAATTTGAGACCGACGCACTCTTATCACGCGACATCACTAGCCGTACGTATTCGTTCTACTATCCCAAGACCCGTCCGCACGCGGATCCGCGCTGTCTGATCGTGAGCAGCACGAATGCGCACTACCACGATTGGGCTGACTTGCCGGAAGACGAATACGCCGACAGCAAGCAGGACTTGTGCGAAACCACACTCGACGCACTGGACAAGTACGTCCCCAACATTCGCGAGCGCGTTGTGCACGTGGAAGCTTCGACGCCGCGTAGCTTTAAGCACTACACGGCGCATCCTGCCGGCGCAAGTTTTGGCACCAAGTTTGAAGGACTGGCCGTTAGCCGGGCCCTGCCGCAACAAGTGACGGGCCTCTACCACGCCGGTAGTGTTGGCATCATCATGAGCGGCTGGCTGGGCGCGATGAACTACGGTGTGATCGTCGCCAACGAAGTCGACAACCAGTTGATGAGCAATAGTTCGCTTTCGACGGCAGCTGCGGAGCAGGGCGTTGCGGAAGACGTGGCGGCGAGTTGACATCGGAGTCAATTCCAGGAAGAAGATTTCAATTGGGGAGACGTCGGGCGGGGCTCAGCGCCTGCCGATTGCAGAAGGAAGGCACACTCGAACAACGCCGAATCTGCGAGATCTTCTGTGGCCAAGAATGAGGGAGTGATCGCGCCGGGCGATGCAGTAAAATGGTGCGTCTGGGCTGGAACTTGTTCACGTTGTCCAGGTCCTGCGTCTGGCCCGCCGGTTGAGTCGATCGCCATCAAGCGGCTCATTAGCGGAGAGTGGTAGATCGCCGAGATTTCGTTTTTGCGACACCGAGTACAACCAAAAATCAGCCGTAAGCCCAAGCTGGGCAGGGGGTTACACTGTCGAGACCGCAGACTTTTGCAACACGTTCTCACCCAAACCTTTCAATACTGAATCCGTAGCGCGCCAAGCCGGATGACGTAAACCGTTACAGCTAAACGAGTAAGCATGCCAAGGCCTTCCTTGGCGTACGAGAGTTTTGAAAACGAATCACGTTACCATTTCAAAAAGCAAAAATCCCCGTTGGAGGGGTGCCGGGCCAAATCCTCAATAACCGCAAGGCAACCGCCTCGCCGGAGCACCCTGAAACCAATTGATAGCTAGCCAAAGTATCACATGAGCCAAGAAGCCATCCAACAAGCCATCCCGCATCGTCCACCGTTCTTGCTGCTCGACGAAATTGTCGAGCAGTCAGACGAGCGAATCGTCTGCCAGAAGCGATTCACCGGCGACGAGTTTTGGTATCAGGGGCACTATCCCGATTACCCGCTAACGCCCGGTGTGCTGCTGTGTGAGGCTGCAATGCAGGCGGGAGCCGTGTTGCTCTCGAAGATCACCGTCGAGGCCCAGGAAGGGCAGGGCACTGCTGGTGGCGTGCCGGTGGCGACGCGGATGAACAACGTGCAGTTCCGCGCGATGGTTCATCCGGGCGAGGAGATCACTATCGAGGTCGATCTCGTCGAGCGGCTCTCCAACGCCTATTTCATGAAGGCCAAGGTCACCAACGCGTCTGCGGGCAAACTGGCGGCGCGATTGGAGTTTGCTTGCACCGTCGCGGCCCCGCAGGGAGGAACACGATGAACATTGAGCTCTGAACGGCCATTCCGCCTGTTCAGCGCTCATCGCTTTATCGAGCATCGTTATGCCAGATTTCCTACAACTTGAGGGTCGCCGCATCGTCGTGTTCGGTGTTGCCAACCGTAAGAGCGTCGCCTACCACGTCGGCAAGACCCTGGCTGAGGCGGGAGCAGAGGTGATCTACGTGGTGCGGTCCCCAGCGCGACGCGAGTCGACCGCAAAGCTGCTGGGCGAATCACCGGTCTTCTTATGCGATGTTGAACACCAAACTCAAATCGACCAACTAGCTGCGCAATTGGGAGAGAACTACGAATCAATTCACGGGATCGTGCATTCCATAGCGTTTGGCGACTATTCGGAAGGTCCTAAACCGTTCCACGAAACGAGCAAAGAGCAGTTGTTGCGGGCGTTCGACATCTCGTGTTTTTCGCTGGTTGCGATCTCGAATGCCCTGAAGGGTCTGCTCACGCAAGACGCGTCGGTCGTGACGATCTCGATTTCGACAACCCGCATGGCCAGCGAGAACTATGCGTTTATGGCCCCCGTGAAAGCGGCACTGGACTCAAGCTTGGCGTTCTTGGCGAAGTCGTTCAGTCAGTTCTCTGAGGTGCGGTTCAATGCGGTCGCTCCTGGGCTGCTAAAGACTTCGGCCTCCGCGGGCATCCCAGGTTACGTAGATTCGTACCTCTACGCGGAACGAGCCACGCTGCGGGGGCGTGCCGTGCAAACGCAGGAAGTTGCCGACGCGGCTGCGTTTTTGGTGAGTCCGTGCTCCAGCGGCATCAATACCCAACGAATTGTCGTAGACGCGGGGATGGAAGTGAACTACTTCGATCACCGCCTGATCGAAGGCTATCTGAAGGCGGGAAGCGACGGCTAACGCGTGTGGCAATTAATCGGAAGAGTCCAATGCGGCTAGTACTAGGGATTCGAGGAATCCCCGCGTTTCAAGCGGCTTTTTCCCTGTTCTTTCCCGAGAATAGTGGTAGCTTAGCCAGCTAGATGATATTCTAGAGTAGTAGGCAAAACTGCGTTGCCGGAGTAGACGAGGGATCGATCGGCAGCCGTTAGGGACGACTCGGAACAGCTTAGAGTACTCCTCTTGGATATTCATCGATCCTGATGGCGCGGGCCGGCAACCCGTGCCTGCACATTTCGGCAATCGTAGAATTCACTGACCTTGGCGCTGATCCGCGAAGTGAGGTCATTGGAATCGGTTCGTATAGTGTCAATTCACTGCTTGTCCGTCTTGTAACGCTAACCGCATGAGTAAAGTGGCTCAAAGCTTTCTTGACTTGGTGAAGCGAAGCCAGTTGGTCGAAGAAGACCAATTGCAGGAGTTTCTTAGCAGCTACCGCGCGAAACATGGTGGCTTGCCCGAAAAGCAGGAAAAGCTGGCCGCTGCATTTGTTGAGGCAGGCCTGCTCACCGAGTGGCAAGCCGAAAAGCTGCTGGCGGGAAAACACCGCGGGTTTGTACTGGGCAAGTACAAGTTGTTAGGCCAACTCGGCAAGGGCGGGATGAGCACCGTCTACCTGGCTGAGCATATCCTGATGCGAGCCCGTCGCGCGATCAAAGTGTTGCCTCGTGATCGAGTCAAGGACAAGACCTATCTGGATCGGTTTGAGCTCGAAGCTCGGGCAGCTGCCAAGCTAGACGACCCCAACATCGTCCGCGCCTACGACATCGATCACGAGGGTGAGACCCACTACATCGTGATGGAGTACGTCGAAGGGCAAGATCTGCATCAGCTCGTCAAGGAAAAAGGCTTCCTGAGGTTCGAAACGGCCGCCGACTACATTGCACAGGTTGCTCGGGGACTGGATCATGCCCACGAGATGGGCTTGGTGCATCGCGATATCAAGCCGGCCAACTGCTTGCTCGACCAAAACGGAGTCGTCAAGCTACTCGACATGGGCCTTGCCCGCATCGTCGACGACACCGCGTCGCTCACCATCGACAATAATGAAAACGTCCTTGGCACGGCCGACTACCTAGCGCCCGAGCAAGCGCTCAACAGCCACAAGGCTGACGCGCGAGCCGATATCTACAGCCTCGGCTGCACGCTGTACTTCCTGCTGACGGGTCATCCACCGTTCCCAGAAGGGTCGATCTCTGAGCGGTTGATGAAGCATCAAGTCGAGTCGCCACCAAGCATCTTGAAGGACCGCCCCGATGTGCCGTCGATCCTGTTGCACATCTGCGAAAAGATGATGAGCAAGAAGCCTGAGGATCGCTACCAGTCAGCAGGCGACGTAGCGGACCGGCTGGCAGAGTGGTTGGGCGAACAGGGGCAGGACGTTGGCGATAGCTTCAAGAAGAGCGATTCAGGCTCGGGCGGAGTCGGCAGCGGAGTGTTCCGCCGGTTCGCAGACTCGATCAGCCGTAGCTCGGGCGATTCTGGCAGTGCCGTACGCCGAGATGTGCTCGACTCGTCGACGATCGCCAAACAGAAGGAGCGACCCAAGTACGATAGCAAGGAGCTGGAGCTGGCTCCCCTCGACGAAGAGGTGCTCGACGAAGAAGAAAGCACTGTCAGCAAGGCCGAAAGCAGCACCGACGACGTTGCTGCCTCGGTGAACGATACGTTGGCCGATTTGCCACACAAGTCGTTGATCGAAGAGGCGTTTGAGAAGCAAGAGGCGGAAGTCGTCGTGCAAAAGCGGTTCCAAAAGGAGCCGGGCGCCATCGACCCCCTCCGTCCGCCAGGGTTCAAGGGCCCCAAAACGGGCACACCTGCCTGGGCTTATGTCGCGGGCACGGTCGGAGTGATTCTGTTCTTCGCGATTCTAATAATGGTGTTCACCGGCGATTGAATCGTCGCCTTGTGAGATTGCCATACTCGCCGGTTTTCTGCGTATCAACTGTCGCCGAGCACGTTGGTCTGTCGCCACTCTAAGCCAAGCATCTGGCAGTTGATTCCTGATCCGATGCCCAGTAGGGCTACGCGATCGTCAGCGGAGATGTGACCAGCCTCGAGCGCGAGAGCCATCGTCAAGGGCAGCGCTACCGCACCGGTGTTGCCGAGGGTTTCGAGCGTGGCGAAGTCGAGCACGGGATCCAAGTCGAGGGTCTCAAAGAGCAGCTTGCGGTGAGCAACTCCCACCTGATGGCAGATGGTCTTATCGATGTCGTGGCGATGCCAGCCGGTCTCCGCGAGGAACTGATCAAACGTCTCATCGCCCGTTGCGACTCCACGCTTCATGAGCTCTTCGCTGTCGGTCTGCATAAAGTTCTCCAAGCCTGTACTCTGGCAGAGCTGGTGATGTTCCGATCGTGCGAGCACGCTCGCCACCGTGAATCGACTCCCGGATTGGCTAAGTTTCTCGTCGCAAAGCAAGACGGCCACACTGCCAGAGCCAATCGTCAGTGACGCGACCAACGACTTGATATCCTTTCGCGTAAGGCTGGTGTCCTCGTTGAGCCGCTTGATGGTGTTCTCGACCAACTCGCGACCCGTCTCGGTGCCCACGACCAAGCCGGCCCGAATCTGGCCGAGCTCGATCATGTTGGCCACTTGGATCATTCCCGTCAGAATTCCCAAACAGGCATTCGATGTGTCGTAGATTGTGCAACTGGCGGGCAGCTTCAAACCGTGGTGCACGCCGCAGGCTGTAGCGGGTTCGATGAAGTCTCTGCAGACCGATCCATGGACCAAGGCGCCGATCTCGTCACGATCAATGCCGCACGCCTGAATAGCCCGCTCACCGCTCGAAATGCTCGCGGCACTGGGGAGCATTCCGGGCGGAAAGAATCGCCGCTCGCGGATGCCCGTCATCAATTCCAGGCGACCCTCCGGCAAGCGAAGCCGCCGGTAGACTGGCGCGAGGCGGTCCTCAAGTTCATCTGTGGTCACGACCTCGGGGGGGAGCGCGTAACCCAGCGATTCGACACAGACGCGCTGGTATTTCATGAAACTCGCTCTGCGGTGCAACCCATCGACAGACGGAACATGCCGCGTCCGCCGTAGACAGAATTTGGAAACTTCCCAGAATACATGTCCAAGGATTGCCCGTAAACTGGCGAATAACAGAGATGTAACGCACTTCGATTCTTCGCTTTAGCCGCACCCAATTACGCTATGCCGGAAGCAGATCTCGCCAAGCAGCACAAGCGACGTGACTGGGCCGCAGTGCTATTCGCGATTGCGCTACCCACTTTCGTAACCTTGGCGTACTTCGTCTGGTCGGAGGGGCTGATGCCCGGCGTGCGCCAAGTGATCTATTCGGGCGCGAAAGTACTTCAGTTCGTGTTCCCGGTCTGTTGGGTTTGGCTTGTGCAAAAGCAGCGGCTCCAGGTGTGGCCGCCAAGTGCGCGCGGTATCCTGCTAGGCTTGGCGTTTGGAGTGGCGGTGTTGGCTGCGGCGATGGGGCTGTATCACGGATGGCTGAAGTCCGCCGAGTTCTTCACTGATGGGATCGTGCCCATTCGGGAGAAAGTGTCGGAGATGGGGGTCTCTTCAGCGTGGAAGTTTGGCGCACTGGGGATCTTCTACAGCTTGTGTCACTCCTTTCTGGAAGAGTACTACTGGCGTTGGTTCGTGTTTACTCAGCTCAAACGATTGATCCCGCTGTGGCCGGCCATCGTCGTGTCCGCCTTAGGATTTACCGCGCATCATGTGCTGGTGATCGGAACCTTCTTCGGCATCACGAGTCCAATGACTTGGCTACTGTCGCTGGCGGTGGCAGTAGGCGGTGTGTTTTGGGCTTGGCTATATCACCGCAGCGAAAGCCTCATCGGTCCGTGGATCGGGCACTTGTTCATCGACGCGGCGATCTTTCTGATCGGATATGACATCGCTAGGCCAGCGTTTGGCGGCTGATGTCAGGCTCGGAATTGAGAGGCAAATCGCACGATCTTGTGCTAGCACGGCGTGTCACAGCCCAAAATAAGCAAAGTGCTTGCCTGCCGTTGGGACTCGGGTAAATTCTCCCGAAGACTTGCAATTCCAACTTGGTCGGGCGACTCGACCACTTGCCAGAGGAGTCTTTGAGGCCAACCCCGGCAATTAGCACCGGGTTCATGAGATAGGGAAATCGATCCGACCCAGTTCCTTTTGCTTAGCCGCTGATTTCTGCAGCTGCTAAGTGTGAGGAACTCGAAACGATTATGGGGAATGTGTCGGATTCGCCTCAAGTCAATTGGTCACGAGCATGCCATGGAGGGTGTGAGCTGTTAGCCATCAGGGTTTGGACCCTTTGGTAACGGCAATTCTTCATCGCTCTGATTGCACGAACTTGATGCGGCCAACGAGTAGGGATGACGTGATGAGCCTTAGGATTAGGCTCAGGTCCCCTCAGCATGTGTCTCTGAAGATTCCTATTTCTACAGGCCGAATTGTTTCTCCGGTTGTCAATGCACGGCGCAAGTATCGCGTCGGAAAGGGAGTGCAAAAGATGTTGACGAAGCCACTGATCGGCGTAAATGCAGACTTTCGACCAGCTCAAGGGGAATCACCAGCCTTTTCCTATGTCGCGTCGGGGTACTATGACTCGATCCTGCAAGTCGGTGGAGTCCCGGTGTTGTTGCCGCCGTACCAGACTGAGGAAGACATCGACGCGGTGTTAGAACGCTTGGATGGCGTGCTGCTAGTGGGTGGGGCTGATCTCGATCCACGACGTGACGGGTGGATGCTTCATCCAACCGTACGCTGCCAGGATCCGCGCAGAGAATCATTCGACCGCTGCTTGGCTCGAAAAGTTGCCGAACGTCGTATGCCCGTGTTCGGAATCGGCGCCGGCATGCAGCTTCTGAACGTTTCTCAGGGCGGCAATCTATTCCTGCACATTCCAGAGGACATGCCGACGGCACTACCGCATAAGGATCCACTGGACCCCGCACATCGACACACATTGGAGTTGGCCGCTGGTTCACTCATGGATCGCGTCTATGGTGACGGGGAACTTCGCGTCAACAGCATGCACCATATGGCTGTGGACGAAGTCGCGCCTGGCTTCGAAGTCACCGCGCGCTGCCCCGATGGCATCGTCGAGGCGATCGAATGCACGATGAGTGATTGGTTCGCGATCGGCACCCAGTTCCATCCTGAAACAGAAACCGCATCGGCTTTGGACATTCGTATCTTCGAAGAGTTCCTAGCTGGTGTGAGCGAATACCACGGCGCCATGCGATTGGTGGCCTAATTTCGCCTCTTTCGAGCCTGCCTACTGCGGAACAGAGGCAGCACTTGGTCATCCCGCACCCATTCCGAATACGGATGGGCGACCGAGTGGAGGCCGCTCGACGGATGCGAGCGCGAGACCCTGGGCTCGGCGACGGAATCGGAGGCCGTCGCTGAGCCCATTTTTCTAGGCGGGCGCGTCAGCTATAGGTTGGCACATGCCCCGGCCAGGCGGACTAAGCCGTCAACAGCCTTAGAGCATCTTCAAAAACTCACGCATCCACGCCGGGTTTGCCGGCCACGCGGGGGCGGTGACGAAATTGCCATCAACGCACACGCTGTCCAGTTTCTCGCTGGGCTCGTCCCAGATAGCACCGGCTCGCTGAAGTTCTGGGCGCAAGCTAGGGTACGCCTGGCAACGTCGCCCGCTGACCACATCGGCCGCCGTCAGCAGGTAGAGTCCGTGGCAGGTTGCGGCCAACGGTTTCTCGGTCTCAGCAAAGTGACGGACGATTCCCAACACGCGATCGTCGAGTTGTAGGTATTCCGGCGAACGGCCGCCGGGGATTACCAGAGCGTCATAGCTCTCAGCTTTGACATTGTCCCAATTGACGTTCACTGGGAAGTTGTGACCTCGCTTCTCACTGTAGGTCTGAAACCCGTCAAAATCGTGGATTGCGGTAGCTACGGTGTCGCCAGCACGTTTGCCCGGACAGGCGATATCGACATTGTGGCCGACCATCGACAAGATCTGCAGCGGAACCATCGCTTCGTAGTCTTCTACAAAGTCGCCGACGATCATGAGTACGAGCTTTGAGGCCATAGCAACTGTCTCCAATTATGGCTTGCTTTGCAAAAAATCGGGAATTCGCTGCACGATCCCATCAGAGTTGACGCACGCAATGGTGCTTTTTCCTTCGGCCACGAGAGCATCATCGCGAAGCACGCGGTAGCTGTGATCGATGCGCGCTGTCGTTGCTCGTTCGACGGTGGTCGCGATTCTGAGGACGTCGCCAAACTTGGCCGACAGGTGGTATCTGCAGCTGATACTGTGCACGACAAGATGAATCCCGTCCCGCTCCAGGTCGGCGTAGTTATGCCCGATTGATTTCAGCATCTCGACGCGCGCCAATTCGAAATACTGGAAATAGATCGAGTGGTGGACGATACCCTGGCCGTCGGTTTCGTGGTAACGGACTTCAATCTCGGTTTCGTGTTGCATTGGTGGGGGGTCGGCAGGAGAGGCGAGTGGATCGAACCGAGCATCGTAGCCAATTGCAGTCTCGCAGCCCAGGTGGTAGGTCGTTACGTTGCATTCAGAACGCGAGAAGTCTATACTAGCACTCGCTTTACGTCGATGAATACCGTGGACGTTGTCCGTGGGGAAGACGTGCAGGAGCCCGGTGCAAGGAATCAGTCATAATGCAAGAAGACCAAGGTCCAGACGGCATCGGTTTCACCGGTGAAGGTTCGGGGGTCGACTTCGCCACGATGCGCGGTCGCGATTACCCCTCAATTCGCCAATTTACCGTATTTCTCGAAAACCGCGTCGGTCAACTCCTCGAAGTCGTGCGTCGGTTCGAAGGAAGCAATGTCCGCATTGTCGCTCTCACCATATCGGACTCTGCTGAATGCGCTGTCGTGAGGTTCCTGCTTAGTGACCCGGAAGCGGGGCGAGAAGTGTTGGAGCGAGCGGGCCTAGCCATCGTCGAATCGGATCTCATCGGCGTGGAACTACCCGATAGTCCTCAGCCAATGCTCCAGGTCTGCACCGCCTTGTTGCAAGCCGAGATCAACATCTCGCAAGTCTATCCACTGCTGTCGCGACCTCGAGGTTGCCCCGCAGTTGCTCTGATGGTCGACAACATTGAAATCGCCCTCGATACGCTTGCCAGTAAAGGCTTCACGGCTATCAACGAAGATGACCTGAAAGAGTCCGAGTAACCCCTTCTCTCCGCCACATTGATCTGCCTTCCGTAGTCTGCCTTCCCAATGCCCATACCAGTTACCTGTCCCAGCTGTCATACGCGCTTTCAGGTCGGCGATCAGCACGCCGGCAAGACGGGGCCTTGCCCGAAGTGCAAGAATCCGATCAAGATTCCTGAGAAGAGCGACGAAGTCGTCATTCACGCGCCCGAGACGGAAGCGGGTGCCAAGGACGCAACCGGCAAGAATGTTCTCAAACCCATTAAGCGCAAAGAGACTAAATTCAGTCTCAACATCACACTTGTCACCGTGGGGTTGGTGGTTCTGAGTGTTGGCGTCGCTTGGATTCTGGGCCGCACTGACCTGGGCGACAATCAGATTTGGGTGCTCGCAGGCGGGGCAATCCTGTTAGGCCCGATGCTGGCGTACGCGGGATACACGTTCCTGCGCGATGATGAGCTAGGCGTCTTCGATACCAACAGCGCGATCGTTAGGTCGGCCGCCTGTGGATTGGTCTATGCCCTGTTGTGGGGAGTTTACATTTTCCTGGGCACTCAGATCTTCGGAGATGAGTCATTCGAGCAAGGGCTTGAGATGGTCCAGATCGTAGGGCTAGGTGCGGTCGCGATGGGGATCGGCACGTTTGCAGCTTTTGTCAGTTTCGATTTCGAGCCGATTACCGGTTTCTTTCACTACATGTTGTATTTGCTCGTTACGATCTTATTGCGAGCGGTCATGGGACTGCCGTTCATTCCGGGTTTGTTGTTTGGAGAGTAGCGGCTCGCCTCGGGTCAAGTGTCGCGAGATCGGTGTCGCGGGCGTTGACATCACGGGAATCGCTCTGACCATCTGACTCTCTACAGGCTGCTATTGCTGGGATTTCGCATGCGTGAACTGCCGGAACTCGCCGCACTACGAAGCAGTAGCGGCTTGATAAGGATCCCTCCGGAACTGGATGTGCCGATCACGCCGCGGGTTCGTCGGCTGATCGACAGTCCACAGTTTCGTCGTCTCGCGGGCATCAGTCAGCTGGGGCTGGTCGGGCTCGTCTACCCCGCTGCGAATCACACTCGTTTTGAGCACTCCCTCGGCGTGTACCGCATGGCGTTGCTGTTTCTCGACCGTCTGGCGGACGATCAGCGATTTCTGTCGGCTGTTTCGGCTGAAGATGCGCAGCGGTTTCTCGTGGCGGCATTGCTGCATGATGTTGGGCATTGGCCATTCTGCCACCCGATCGAGGACGTGGCACTCGACGACGTGCCATCGCATGAGCAGTTTGCAGGCCGTTTTCTTCGCGAGCCAGGACTTGCCAGAGCGTTGCAAGAAGACTGGGGGCTGGAGCCCGACTCGGTTCTGCGCTTGCTTAGTGGTAGCCCAGTCGACAAGACCGACAAGCTGCTGCAGAGTCTGCTGTCGGGGCCGATCGATGTCGACAAAATGGACTATCTCATGCGGGATAGTCTGCACGCGGGTGTGCCTTACGGTCGCAATTTCGACCAATCGCGACTCATTCAGAGCCTCTGCCTGAATGCTGAGGGCGATGGGCTGGCCATCACTGATAAGGGCAAGACCGCAGCCGAAATGATGGTCTTCGCACGCTACGTGATGTTCAGCGAGGTCTACTGGCACCACGCGGTCCGTGCAGCGACGGCCATGTTGCAGCGTGCGTTCGTGATGGTGAGCGAGGAGCTGGACCACGACGCGGCATTCACGCTGACCGAAGCTCAGATGATTGAGCAGCTTCGAGAAGCTGCCGCTAACCACCCTGTGCGGGATTTACTTGATGGCTTGTTTGGACCAACAAGGCAGCTATACAAACGGGTCGCGCAGTACAGCCTGTTTCAATCGCCACAGCTTTACGAATTACTTGCCCGCCGGCCGTACGCGTGGCTGGTCGACTGTGCCGAGAACTTCGCCCAGCTGGCGAGTGACGCGACGGGTCAAACCATTGCGCCCCAGGAAGTGCTGTTTGACGCACCACCAGTTAAGCTGGAGGTGCAATTCGACATCGACGTGTATTTTGCCAAGGAGGATCGCTACCGTCGGTTGGGCGAGATCTCACCGGTCGTCGAGACGCTGGCCCAACGGCAATTCGACGACTACGTCAAACGCGTGCGCATCCTGGCACATCCGCGAATCAGCCAGGAACTTTCCGTGTTTGACGGCCTCGGCGACCTGGTATCGCGAGCTGCAAGTCGCTGAAGTGGTCAATTGCTGCGTTGGCCCTACAGTTCCTCGTGTGCGGGTGGCAATGTCGATGCCCGGCTCATTTCACACGCAATCGTTTCGCGGATGATTCGGCGGCCGCAGAGCAAGAATCCGGCCCAAGCCGCGAAGTACCAGCAGTCTGACGCCCAATGTGTTGGCTGCGCTTGCTGCAAGTTTTGCTGCGAACTTCGGCACTGGTGTTTGGTGTCTGAGCAATGAAGCACCCAATTTGCCGTAGTTGACCATATTTTGAATGCTGCGGTGATTCGCGTAAGTCAATTCACAACAACGATTTATAACTGAAGGTATGAAAGTCGCGTCGCGAATGGCACGTGATATGCCGCTTTCAGCCGACGTACGGATAGTACCGATGTCTCTTCACCACCGTATTTGGGAGTTGGTCAAGATGATCAGCCAACAAAATCAGGCCACCCCTCCAGCCTCAGCTGGTCCAGTTCCGGACGAGACTATTCTGGGTCCGGGAAACCAAGACGATACGGTCGCTTCTGAATTTCGCCGACAACAAGAGGCTGAGATTACCCGTCTGACGTGGATCGTGTTGGACGGCACCGCAACGCAAGAACAGCGCCGCCGGCTGGCGGATCTAGTCAGCGCGCAGCACAGGGAACGCTAAGAGAACCCGCATGCCGTCAGCTGTTATGAGCTTCTGTTGTTGGCTTGCACTGTAGTTCGAATTTGCGTCCAATTCCGGCCCTGCGAACGTTCCGAATTTGTCCTCAGACCGCCTTCAAACTGAGGTATCGCGGGTAGACCTCGGTGATTCCTCGACCGAGTTGTTGAATTCTCGGGTGTTAAACTGGAGTGTCTGCGTGATGTGTGTCGATAGATGAATCTGGACAGAACGGGTGTTCTGATCCGGCTCGCAATGGACGCGTGTCGATTCCCTGCCGACTGCGAGTTGAGCGATTGAGCCACGCCCAATTCGGCCCCCCAGAAGGAATCAGCCAGTCTGCCCCCAACTGGCTGCCGTGGTATCCATGACGTCCAACAGCCCGCACTACTTGCTTTTTAGTGAAGCAAGCCGAGACCGGTGTCCCCTCCCCACCTGGCGATTTGTGCTGCAGAACGTAGAGAGTCAGTCACGCTTTTCCGCGTCTGACTCGGAGCCCTGCGAATGCGGCGAACGGCTGGAGCTGCTGGCGGTCGTCCGAGGTCTGGAAGCCTTGGACGGCCCGGCCCGAGTGACCCTGGTCACGAAAAGCCGTTATGTGAGCCGCGGTATCAAACAAGGCCTGGCGGAGTGGCGAGCCAACAGCTGGAAGTGGGAGCGATTCGGCAGAATTGTTCCAGTTCGTGACTGCGACCTCTGGCAACGCGTCGATCGAGCGTTACAATTCCACGAAGTCACATGCCAAGCTTGGCGATTCGAGAGCGTCGAAGTTGAGCCCGCAAGTGACTCCCACCCAGTGCCCCTCGTCTCGCGTCGCACCCGTCGTCGAGTCGACCCACCGCACACCGCACGCGGCCCCCGCGTGATTACCCCAGTAGATCGGTTGAAGCGCCGCGCGCGCCGCAAGGCAGCGGGCTGGTCGGAAGCGATCCGCTCGATTGCCGGTCCCGTGGCCGAGACGGTAGGAGCCGCAAGCTAGAGACACCCGCGGAGAGTTTGAGGAATGAACCCGACAGGTGCCGATTCGAGCGACAACAGCTGGACATCGGAGCTTTGAAACAGGGATTTCGCTTCAAAAAACCGCATAAACCCGCCCAAATTTCCCGCTGGGGACGATATCGGTCCCCATTTCAATTAAAACAGAGCTATAAAAGGAACTGCGACCGTGCGATCTCAGGTTGATGTCCAGCAAATTGCCCCCGTCATTCATGGCTATCACGAAAACCCGTTCGAGGTTTTGGGGCCGCACGAAATAGAAGAAAGCGGTCGGCGTGCCCTGGCAGTTCGCGCCTATCTGCCGGAAGTTCAGCAGGTATGGGTCGTTGACCAGCAGCTTGGTCTGTCGCATCCGATGCGCCGGATTCATCCGGCGGGACTCTTCGAAGCCATATGCAATCCTGAGATTAGAAAGAAGAAGTCAGCGAAGCCGTCCTACAAGTTTCGGGCGGTAACTCAAGCGGGCGAAGAAAGAACTATGCACGACCACTATGCGTTTCCTCCACTCCTTACCGATTACGATTTACACCTCCTTGGCGAGGGCCGACACTGGAGCAGCTACGATTGCCTCGGCGCGCATGTGCGAGAGATCGATGGTGTACGCGGCATCAATTTCGCTGTTTGGGCACCCAACGCGGAAGGCGTGAGCATCGTCGGAGACTTCAACAACTGGGATCGCCGCACCCACGCGATGCGCAAGCACATCCCTAGCGGCATCTGGGAGTTGTTCATTCCAGAATTGGCGTTGGGTACGCTCTACAAATTTTCGGTCAAGGCTCGCGGCGGATATGTCGTGGAGAAATGCGATCCCTACGGTTTCGCTGCTGAAGTACCGCCACGTACTGCCAATATTGTGACCGACCTCGAGAGCTATGAATGGGGCGACGAAGAGTGGATGAACACTCGCGAGCGTCACAACGCGCTCGATGCGCCGATGTCCATCTACGAAGTACATCTTGGCAGTTGGAAAAAGAACCACTCCGGCGATAGTGAGTGGAAGAACTATCGCGAGCTCGCGGACGAGTTGGTTGAGTACTGCAAGGAGATGGGCTACACGCATCTCGAACTGATGCCAGTCAGCGAGCATCCGTTCACTGGCAGCTGGGGCTATCAAACGGTTGGTTACTACGCCGCGACGAGTCGGTACGGCTCGCCCGACGATTTCAAGTACTTCGTCGATCATTGCCACCAGAACGGCATCGGCGTGCTGATCGACTGGGTGCCGGCTCACTTCCCCAAAGATAGCCACGGCCTGGAGAACTTTGACGGCACCGCCCTCTATGAACATGCCGACCCGCGCCAGGGCGAACATCCCGATTGGGGTACGAAAGTCTTCAATTACGGTCGCAACGAGGTGCGGAATTTCCTGACCTCCAACGCCTTGTTCTGGCTCGACAAGTACCACATCGACGGTCTGCGGGTCGATGCGGTCGCCTCGATGCTGTACCTCGACTACAGCCGTGAAGAGGGGGATTGGATCCCGAATGAGTATGGCGGACGCGAGAATCTCGCCGCGATCTCATTCCTGAAGGAATTCAACGAACAATGCCACCTCCAGTATCCGGGAACGCTTACCGTGGCGGAGGAATCGACCGCTTGGGGCGGCGTCTCGCGGCCGACGTATCTCGGCGGACTGGGTTTTAGCCTAAAATGGAACATGGGCTGGATGAATGACACGCTGCGATACATGCGGCACGAGCCGATCCATCGTGGCTATCATCATGACGACCTCACTTTCTCGCTAATTTATGCCTTTACCGAAAACTTCGCGTTGCCGTTCTCCCACGACGAGGTGGTGCATGGCAAGGGTTCCATGCTCGACCAGATGCCGGGGGACTTGTGGCAGCGATTCGCAAACCTCCGATTGCTGTACGGTTACCAGTGGACGCACCCGGGGAAGAAATTGCAGTTCATGGGCGGCGAGATTGCTCAGTGGAACGAGTGGGATTGCAACTCGGAACTGCAATGGGACTTGCTCCAGTGGGAGTCTCACAGCGGCATGCAGAAGTTGGTCTCGGACTTGAACGCGATGTACCGTCGCGAGCCGGCATTGCATGAGGTCGATTTCGAGTATCAGGGCTTCGAGTGGATCGATAGTCATAACCACAACGATAGCGTCCTTGCTTACGTTCGGCGTGCGAAAGACCCTGAGGATTTCGTGGTGATCGTGTGCAACTTCACCCCGGTCGTACGTACGAAGTATCGAATCGGTCTCCCCGAAGCTGGATTCTACGGAGAAATCTTCAACACCGACTCGGAATACTACGCTGGTAGCAATATCGGCAATTTCCCAGGCGTCGAGGCGGAGGATCTCGAAAGCCACAGCCGACCGTTTTCCGCAGAGATCACGCTGCCGCCGTTGGCGACCATCGTGCTTAAACCTACACGGGGTTAGCACGACTACTGTGAGTTGTCGGAGAGTATTTCTCGCAGGTTATCGATGTTCAAGTTGATTTCGTCGCTCAACTTGGCTTGGAACTGCCGCTGCGAAACCTCTCTGCGAACGTATTCCATCATTTGGCCGCCAAACCAACCGTTGACCGAGTCGGAGAGGAACTGTTGCTTCATTTCCTCTTCGGTTCGCTCTCGGCGGTCCAGTTGGATCACGTAGGCGGCCGATTCGTCGTGATTCATCACGGCGGATTTTTGGTCTGGCTGCAGCTCGAATGCTTTGGTCATGAAATCAATGCCAACGGATTCTAGGGGTGGTGCCTCGCCAAGCCGCGGGCCACGCTGCATTTCTGCCTGCGTCGTGCCAAAGGTGAGCCAGCTAAAGGCATCTGTCGTGACGACTTCGAAATCTTCCTTCCCCGCGACAACCGCGACCGTGTCGCCGCTTTCGTCGGCTGCTTTGGCCAACTCTTCCGCCTTCGCCATCGCGAGCTTCGCCGCTTCGGCCTTTTTCCACGCCGTCGTTACCGCATCTTCGACTTCTTCGAATTCGGGAACACGACTGGGTTTGTCTTCGGTCTTGCAGACGATGTAGGTGTTGCCGGCCAAATCGACAGCTCGGAGCGGCTCATAAAGATCGATATCGCCAAACATCACTTGATGCACGAGTTTCGTGCGCGTCTGAGCGTCAACGGCACGGCCAACAAATGTCTCTGAGAGCTCCTTTTGAGACCGTAGAACGGTTTCTTCGCTAACCAGCCCCGTTGCGGTGGCGATCGCCTTATAATCGGCCAGTTCGGAAGGCGGGGCTGGGATCTCGCGGTCTTCGGTACGCGCCGACACGACCTCAAAGCCGTAGGGGTTGTAGGCCGCCTGCAAGTCGCCATAGGTCTTGTCGGCGATCTCTTGCAGTTCGACAACCGCTTTATCCACCGCCAGTGAACGCCGAATCTGGTCTTCGACATTCTCCAGCGGTTCGTATTCCACCGGCTCTTCCTGGTCGTCTGCATCTGCGGCCGGCTCCGTGACGTCGTCTTCGCTATCGGCCGTTGAAGAAGCCTCCTCGGTACTCTCCGCAGCATCCGCTTCACTCTGATCGGGCGTAGTTTGATCCGCCGTGGTTTGATCTTCTTCAGCGTCGGCCTCGTCCGCGGTTACTTCGGTTTCGTCGGTTTCGTCGGTTTCTTCCGCCTCATTCTGAATCGCCACAAGCCGGAAGGGACTTTTGGTGGCCGCTTGTCCCGAATCTTGATCGGAGGGCGATTCGGTGGATTGTTCAGGTGACGTCTCGATTAAATCCTCTGCGTCGCCTGACTCAGCATCCGGTTCGGATTCGGGCTCGCCTTCCTCGGACTCTCCACTAGCCGTGGATTCCTCGTCGGACGGAGATTCTTGGTCAGGCGCAGATTCTTCGTCTTGCATGTCATCGTCGAATAGCCCCTCCGCGGAGGTTGTAGGTGAGCTACTCGGTGATGTGTTGACGAACATGGTTCTTTTGTTGCGTTCGTAATAGTCGGCAATTTCCTCGTCGGTCACGCTGTCCAGCAGTTCCTGAGCCTTATCGTCGACGTTGGCAACCAAATACTGAATCTTTACTTGGCGGGGCTCGCGAAATCCTGGGGTAGGGCTTGGAAGTAGCGCGCCGTTTACGGAATCCAACAAGCCGCCGATTTGGTCTTTGTGCTCGTCGAAGAACTGTTTCAGCTCTGTTTCCGTCGGCTGAGGCACCTCCGAAATAAACTTGTCCACGGGCAAGACGGCCGCTTCGACGACGATGCGCTCGTTGATGCGTTTCCAGTCCTGCCAACGCTCTTCCGGCAATGCCCCCGCCGTGGCAAATGCAAGACTGCTGGTGTAGAAGTGTCTTAACAGCAAATCGCGGAGGCCAGCGAACAGAACTTTGTCAGTTAGTCCCACATAACGTAGTAACTCGGCAATCTCCGCATCGCTGGTCTTGCCCAGACCCCACTCCTTGAGGAAGTGGTTGATGAAGGCATCGCTGACACTGATTCCCGAGTCCTTTGCCAGATCGGCGAATACCTGCGTCAGAACGCAGTCCTGCTGAATTGCCTGAGCAGTATTATTTCGGATTCTAAAGTCGGGCAAATTCGGCGGTAGGGCGGTGCCGCCCTCGCTCTCGATTTTTTGGGCGGCACGACCGACCATGGTCTGGAGAAACTGGCTGATTCTGAAACGGCGTTGTGTGAGCCTGTCGAGCTGGAAAAGACTGACTTCGCCGCCGTCCCAGCTAGCCACGACCATTTTGCCGCTTCGCTGCCCGCCACCTCCAGACGACTGCAGCCAAGACATCAGTGGATCGGCCACGACGAAAATGAACATGGCAACCACGGCTGCGATCGCGATAAACGCCCGTTGATATTTGCGAAATAGGTAAAATGGGCTAGCCATCGAAGCTTCCTGGGTCAGCCAACCTTGCCCGGTGCCACTTGACAGCCTGGGCGGTGCGGCAGTAATGATTGACGAAGTAAATCGTTGAGAACAGTGGAAAGTTGGCACGCGATTTTATGGCAAATCGACGTAAATGCAATCCCAATCAGTAGTATCGTCGATTGCAGAAGCCGTCAAGGACCTGCAGAATCACCGATCCACGGGCATTCTCAACAGCCTCTCGACGCCCAGTACGGGGCTGAGGTTGAGTTCAATAAATTAGCGCGGAACCATCCCAGCGATATCGGTTCGACTAGATGGCGAGTACTCAGTAGGCCGCCAAGTTGGCTTGCTCGGTCCCGCTCAGCATCAACTTTCACATGAGAAAATCGACTAGCACCGTCAGCGGGGCGGAGAATTGAATGGCGAAAAAGAAATCAAGCAGCTCGAATGGTAGCGGACAGTCCTTGGTGATCGTCGAATCGCCGGCCAAGGCAAAGACCATCGGCAAGTATCTTGGCAAGGGCTTCCGCGTGGAGGCAAGTATCGGGCACGTTCGCGATCTGCCGCAGGGAGCGAAGCAGATACCGGCGAAGTACAAGGGCGAGCCGTGGTCGAATCTCGGCGTCAACGTCGAGGATGACTTCAAGCCGATCTACGTTGTGCCGCCCGGGAAAACCAAGCACATCAAGATGCTAAAGGACGAACTCAAGAAGTCCGACTCGCTGTATCTCGCGACCGATGAAGACCGCGAAGGAGAAGCAATCAGCTGGCACCTGCTGGAGCTGCTCAAGCCGAAAGTGCCTGTGCATCGCCTGGTGTTCCATGAGATCACCAAAGACGCGATCCAGGCCGCGATGGACGGTCCGCGCGACGTGGACGAGGGGCTCGTCCGCGCCCAAGAAACACGACGAATCCTGGATCGCTTGTTCGGCTACGAAGTGTCCCCGCTGTTGTGGCGCAAGGTGCGTCCGCGGCTGTCGGCCGGCCGAGTGCAAAGCGTCGCGGTGCGTCTGATCGTCGAGCGCGAGCGTGAGCGAATGGCGTTTGTAACCGGCAGCTGGTGGGATCTGATTGGCACATTTGCCAAAGAGAGCGGCCAGCGGCTGGAAGCTCCGCTCATGTCGGTGAGCGGCAAGAAGATCCCGACTGGTAAGGACTTCGACTCGACCAACGGCAAGCTCAAGAATCCCGACGAGTTGATGCACCTAGACGAGCAGGCCGCGCGCAACCTGGCCGCACGCATTCAGAGCGGGGAGTTTCGCGTCGCCAGCGTCGAAGAAAAGCCGTACACCACCAAGCCCTATCCGCCGTTCACTACGAGCACGTTGCAGCAAGAGAGTAATCGCAAGCTCGGCTTCACGGCACGCCGCACGATGCAAGTGGCGCAAAGCTTATACGAAAACGGCCATATTACTTACATGCGTACCGACTCGACCAACCTCGCAAAGGTGGCGGTCGAAGACGCGCGGAAGCTGGTCGATTCAAACTATGGCTCTGACTACCTGCCCGCCGAGCCTCGCACTTACAAATCCAAGGTCAAGAACGCCCAGGAAGCTCACGAAGCGATCCGCCCAGCCGGTCATCCCTTCGAGTTGCCTGAGGCGATGAAAACGACGCTCAACAGCGACGAGTTTCGTCTGTTCGATCTGATTTGGAAGCGCACCATCGCCAGTCAGATGGCAGATTCTCGTGGGCGCAGAATCGTCGTCACGATCGAAGGTGAAGATTGCGTCTTCCAGATCAGCGGCAAAACGATCGATTTTCCCGGCTACTTACGGGCATATGTTGAGGGTTCTGACGATCCCAACGCGGAACTTGCTGACCAAGAAAAGGCGTTGCCGAATCTCGAAGTCGGCGAGCTGCTGACCTGTACTGCGTTGGAGGCGAAGGAACACAGTACGCAGCCGCCTGGGCGTTTCAGCGAAGCCTCGCTGACAAAGGCACTGGAAGAACGGGGCATCGGCCGTCCCAGTACCTATGCCTCGATTATAGATACGATCCTGGCCCGCCAGTACGTGTTCAAAAAAGCGAGCGCTTTAGTGCCGACTTGGGTCGCATTTTCAGTCGTCAAACTCTTGGAAGAGAACCTCGGCACGCTGGTCGATTATGCGTTTACTGCCCAGATGGAAGACGATCTGGACGCGATTAGTCGCGGTGAAACGGGGCATATTGAGTACCTCGATAACTTTTACTTTGGCAACGGTAAGCCGGGGCTCAAAAAGCAGCTCGAGAACAAGCTCGACGAGATTGATCCCGCAAAAATTAGCCGCATCTACATCGGCAAGCCCGACGACGGCGAGGATGTCTTCGTCCGAGTTGGTCGTTATTCGCCCTACGTTGAGCAGGGTGATCGCACTGCATCGCTGAAAGACGAAACTCCGCCTGACGAAGTGACGCTTGAGGCGGCGCTCAAGCTGCTGGAACAGGCCGCACTCGCCGACGAACCATTGGGCATCTGCCCCGACACGCAAAAGCCCGTCTACCTGAAGACCGGACGCTTCGGCCCGTACATCCAGCGCGGTGACACCGACGACGAAGAGAAGCCGCAGAACGCCGGGCTGCTCAAAGGTATGGAACCCGAGCAAGTTGACTTCGAGACGGCACTGAAGCTACTGTCATTGCCGCGGACGCTTGGCGTGCATCCACCCATGCCTCCCGTGAAAAACAAATCTGGCGAGGAAAAGCCTGATCCACGTAGCGATCAGGAAATCCAGGCATTCAACGGACGCTACGGACCATACGTCAAATGCGGAACGGAAACCCGGTCGCTCCCCGACGATGTTTCTCCACTGGAAGTCACCTTCGACAAGGCCGTCGCGTTGCTGGCCGAGCCCAAACGCCGCGGACGAGGCGCCAAGAAGGAGCCGTTGAAAGTCTTCGACAAGCCCTCCCCTGTGACCGAGAAGCCGGTGCAGATTCTCGACGGCCGATTCGGTCCGTATATCACTGACGGCACCACGAACATTTCAGTCCGCAAGGGCATGGTCGTTGAGGAGATCACTTACGACGAAGCGTTGCAATTGCTGGCCGAAAAAGCGGCGCAGGGGCCACCGAAAAAGAAGAAAGCAGCCAAGAAGAAGGCCGCCAAGAAAAAGTCGACGACCAAAAAGAAAGCGGCACCCAAGAAGAAGGCGGCCAAGAAGAAAGCGTCAACGAAGAAAACGACCAAGAAAAAGAGCTGATGCGAAACGTCATCACAGACTCGGTCGTCTTGCCCGCTCCGGCGGAACGTCTATTCGCCATGTATCTCGATCCACGAGAGCACACGGCATTCACGGGCACCCCGATCCAGATCGGCTCTGAGCCGGGCGCACACTTCGAGGGTTTCGAGGGCCAACTGAGCGGTCACATCTTGCAGGTCGTAGCGCCGCGCCTGATCGTCAAGTCGTGGAGGTCGACGCAGTTTCGCGATCAGGACCCTGATTCGACTTTGATCCTCACGTTCACCGCCGAGGGTGACGCGGGGCGTATCGACTTGGTGCACCTGGACGTTCCCGATCACGACGTGGCCGGAGTGACAGAAGGTTGGGGGAAGTACTACTGGGTGCACTGGCGTGATTACCTGACGCGGAAATAATCAGCACATGATCTACCAATCCGAAATCGAACTGACAACCAACGGCCATCGCGATCTGCAAGACATTACCAAGCTTGCAGAGCACGAACTCGCGGCGAGTGGGTTGAAATCTGGTGTGCTGCATCTGTTCAACATCGGCAGCACGGCGAGCCTTGGAACCATTGAGTTCGAGCCGGGTTTGAAACGAGACTTGCCCGAATTGCTCGATCGTCTGATACCACCCAGTCCTCAGTACGGTCACGAACAGGCGTGGCACGATGGGAACGGCCATTCACATTTGCAGGCCACTTGGCTGGGGCCCTCGCTGTCGGTGTCATTTGCTGACGGGAAACTCGTCTTGGGCACTTGGCAGCAGATATTTCACCTTGAATGCGATATCAAGCCGCGACATCGCCGCATCGTCGTCACGGCGATCGGTGAGCGTTGAGCAGGTATCAATCGGCGCAGTAAGTTAGGGTTTCACTCGTCTGGATTTACTTTTCGAGTGAGTTCCCCTCAGCGATTGAATATGCTGTCGCGTGACTTCGGCAGTGCGAAATACTGATGTGCAGTTTCATGATTTCCAGCTGCTCTGCAACGTCGCGTGCGCCGGCATAGAGAGTGATCGTTGGGGCGCCGCTCTGCTTGTTCCGCACTTCGATGTCACGCCAGCTGATGCCCTTCTTCCAACCCGTGCCGAGAACTTTCAGTACGGCCTCTTTTGCTGCCCAGCGACCTGCGTAGTGCTGTGTCGCCGCCTTTTTGGTCGAGCAGTAAGCAATTTCATGCTCGGTGTATACGCGTCGAATAAACAGTTCGCCATGCCGCTCGATCATCTGCGCAATTCGCAAACATTCGATGATGTCGGTGCCGATGCCGATGATGTTCATTGGTGGATCTCTCAATAGCCTCGCACACCACAAGCATCCTGCGCCCGTTGCAAGACCTGGCTTGCCTTTTTGCGTGCCCACGCAGCTCCCGTTTTCAGCACATCGCGGACGTCATCGGGGCGTGAAGCCCAATCGTCCCGTTGGGCCCGTGCCTCGGCAAAAAACGCTTCAGCGGCGGTGGCAAGTGCTTTCTTGACGTCGCCGTAGCCGAATCCCCCTCGTCGATACATGGCAGCCATCTCGTCGCGGTCGCTTTCGGAGGCGACCAGGCAATAGAGCTGATAGAGTACGTCGCCATCGGGTTCTTTGGGATCTTCCATCGGCCGCGAATCGGTCGAGATCCGCATGATCTGCTTCCTTTGCGCTTTGACGTCGTCGAACACAGCCAACGTATTATCGTAGCTCTTCGACATCTTCTCTCCATCAGTGCCAGGCACGCGTGCGGAGCTGTCTAGGACTTTAGCTTTCGGCAGCACAAAGACGTCACCAAACTGGTGGTTGAAGCTGCCGGCAATATCGCGACAGACCTCGATGTGCTGAACCTGATCCTCGCCGACGGGGACCGTGTCGGAGTCGAAGGCCAAAATATCTGCAGCTTGCAGCACGGGATACGTAAAAAGTCCTGCGTCTGCTGGCAGCCCTTTCGCTTTCTTGTCCTTGTACGCAACACAACGCTCCAACAGACCCATTGGGGTGCCAGTGAGCAGTAGCCAACACAGTTCGCTGACCTCGGGAACGTCTGACTGGACGAATAGTACCGCCTGCTCTGGATCGAGTCCGAGCGACAATAGGTCGATGGCAGAATCGAGCGTGTACTTTGCCAAGAGGTCCTTATCACGCACTGTCGTCAAGGCGTGGAGATTCGCGATAAAGTAAAACGCCTGTTCGTTATCCTGCAGCGCGATGTACTGACTAATGGCGCCGAAATAGTTGCCCCAGTGGAAACGCCCTGTGGGTTGGATGCCGCTAAGAACTTTCATTGGTCTTCGAATAACAGGGTTTTTGAGAATCAAACCGAGGAAGAACGCTCCCGGACTGCTCAGGGAGCTGAATTCATGTTTTCAAGGTCGCGACGACGTCTCTTACTCGCTCTAGCCCCAGCTCAACGAGCGCGGCCGGCAACGCATCCAAGATCGCGGTCGAGGCCGTTGGATTGTAGAAGTTGACCGTACCCAATTGAACCGCTGAGGCTCCCGCCACAAGAAATTCCATCACATCGTCCAGCGTGGCGATGCCGCCGATCCCCACAATTGGGGTGTCAACAACACTGGACGCCTGATACACGGCCCGCAGGGCTATCGGCTTGATCGCGGGGCCACTAAGTCCGCCAATTACGTTGCCCAGCAATGGGCGCCGGCTGCGCCAATCAATTGCCATGCCCTGGCATGTGTTGATTAGCGAAATCGCATCGGCACCGCCGTCACTGGCCGCCCTGGCCATGTCCGCAATACTGGTAACATTGGGCGTGAGCTTGGCCAGAATCGGGTGTCGGCACGCGTCGCGGCAAGCTGCCACCAATTCGCGGCACATGTGCGGGTCGGTGCCGAAATCGATGCCTCCGCTGACATTGGGGCACGAAATGTTGAGTTCGACGGCATCGACCGCTGGCTCCGACGAGAGCTGCGCGGCCATCTCGACGAACTCGTCATGCGTTCGTCCGGCGATGCTGACCACGATTGCGGTTTGCTGTTTCGCCAAGTACGGCAGATGGTGGGCTAAAAATGCATCGATGCCGTCGTTGTCGAGCCCAATTGAGTTGAGCATTCCAGCGGGCGTCTCGATCGTTCTCCAAGGGGCGTTGCCCTTACGCAACTCCTTGGTGATGGTTTTGGGCACGATTCCACCCAATCGCGAGAGATCGACCAGCGACTCCATTTCGCGGGCATAGCCGAACGTCCCCGATGCGACCAAAACCGGATTCTTTAGCGTCAGCCGACCAAGTTGGACGGAGAGGTCGACTGCGGTGTCGGTGGGTGTTGACGTCAATTGGCTTGCCGGCTGCGCGGTGGGGCGTGAAAGAAATTTTACCCAAGTTTACACGTGTCACCGACAAGACACAAAGGGGCCGCTGCTAGCGCACACCGTCTGCGCAGCATTGGCCATCAAGTTGATTCGCCTACGGTCGCCTGCTAAATGATACCGCCGTGCGTGCTATGCGGCGTCAAGTGCGACGGCTGATCGAGGAACCAGATACGCTCCCACGTATCGAGGATCGCGCGCAGATTCTCCGACGTGTAGATCAGCTGTTGGGCGCGACGGCCCGGATCAGCGGAATAAATCGGCAGTAGGCAGCCCGTGCTGCTTACCAACGAACATACCGTTACGGTAGCTAAGAGCCATTTACGCATCGGCGTAGCTCCTCCTTGAGCATCGAAGCCAATTTCCGGGTAGTTGACGGATTTTGGCTTCAGTTTGAGTGTCAGCACAAACGCCCGCGCGTTAGTGCTAACACCAGTCCCACGAATTGAAAAGACCTTTCAGCGGTACGAGCGACGCTTTCCAGCGTCAGCGATCGGTCCCGCTGTGGTAGAAAAGGTGACGAAGCTTATCGAGCTAACTTGGCTGCGTCGAGTGCAGAATCGTTAGTTCGAGGTAGTTTTGTTGCGTTTGGTGTGAGCTGCGGCAATTTGCAGCCCAACGGAATTGCTAGCTGCCAGCGAGGGATTGCCTGGGTCGGCAGATTTGGATCAGCAGCACAGCTTGCGGCTGTCAATTCCGCCTAAGTCTCAGGACCTAAGTCTCAGAATTGGTATTCGCGTCGTAAGCCGCTGGAGGAGTGAAAGTATCACCACTTTGCGGTGGGGTGGCTGGCAGACTGCCGGTGCCGTTGATATTCGCCTCGTGCTCTCGAGCGGCAGCCTCATTGGCCCGTCGCTCCAGTTCACGGACACGTTCTTCCATCTCTTTGCCAGGCTTGAACGTGACGACGAACTTCTCGGGCACAAAGACCTTCTCGCCTGTCCTTGGGTTTCGAGCTTTCCGTGCTGCCCGCTGTTTGACTTCGAAAACTCCGAAATTCCGGAGTTCGATCCGTTTGTCCTCGACAAGGGTTTCAACGATCGCGTCGAAAGTCTTCTGAACGATTTCCTTCGTCTTGAGCTGTGTGAGACCGATTTCCTCTGAAATGGTCTTTACGATTTCTTTCTTTGTCACGACGAGGTCCCCTTTCAGAAGGATCGGCGTGCTGCCGCCACTGGCGTGGAGAGCCCCCAAAATCGCATGCTGCAATGTCGAAGTAGGGCGTTTCGGCGAGGCACCGTTCTCGCTCCAAGTGTAACTGGCGCAAGCATTAGTGTCAAGAAAAGCGACTCGGCCAGATGACGTAAGTCGCTCCGCACTTGGGTGCCGAAATTGCCCCAAAAATGTCGTTTTGGTACATCCAAGTTGTCAAAGATCGCTGCCCATCAACGCTTGAAAATGCGTTGATTGGGTCGAGGAGGTAGTTTTTGCCCGTTTGGCGCACTACGTTCCACTACCCACAGCATCGTCAGCACCAGGCCGCAAACTTAAACTAATCCCTACAAATTCCCACCGAGCGGACCGAGCGATGGATCGTACCGAAGTCCACACCTCGGTTCGGTGTCGATTCAGGACGGGAAGCACTTGCCGAATTTGAGGAGCCACGTGGGAGAACCGAACAGGCGGATCCGCAACGTGAGTAGGGCCCACAAGAGACTCCGTTCACGCTTGAGAAACCCGATCCAGGTTGTGCTATCAGCGCGAATCCTCAGATTGGGCTGCCCGACGTGCCCTTCCTCAACCGCCAGTGTTTGATTCCGTATCCGTGCAGTGGCTTCACGTCGTTCGGCGCCGGTGAAGGTGAAGTGGTAGGTCGCATCGAGCCCCTTCGCCTGCCCGGGCTGGAATTGCACGTGCATGTACTTCAAAAAGGTCTCGATTGACTTCGGGTGTAAGCTACCCCGGACCAAGCGGGGAGTCTTGTTGGGAAATCGCTTCGTGACGTGATCTGCCGCGTCGGATCCAGGGATTACGTATACAGGCTCTTCTTTCTCCTGCAGAGGACGAACAATCGTCTGGAGGTGCTGTTGACGGTCATTCAACCAGGGGGAGATTACCTCCTCGCCCGCTGGACAGACCGACAAGCAGTAGGCCGCCTTGTAATTCGCTCCAAACGAAAGGCTCTGCCACATCGAAGCGGACTCGCCATCGCTTACGCGGTTGCGATAGTCGTTGCGATTCTTGCTCTCCGCCACCTGTTCCGCCCAGTCGGTGAACCCGCCCATAAACTCCCGATAGTTGTGTGTGTAGCAGGCATTGAAATTGAACTGCCCGTCGGCGGCGATCGCCCCAACGGGGCAGGCGGCTACGCAGAGTTTGCACTCCAGGCAGGGATTGTAGTCAAGGGGGGCTGCCTGCTGCTCGGCTTCCTGCCCCAGCAGAATCGTGCCCAGCAACACGAAGTTGCCGAACTGAGGATGAATCAGGTTGCGATGGATGCCAATCTTCCCCAGTCCGGCGGCTGCCGCGACCGGTTTATGCGAGACCACCCAAATCTTGTCGGGAAACCGATCCATCTCCATCGGAAAGCCCATTGAGGGATTCAGTGCCTGCACGCCGCGATCTTCCAAACGACGGACTATGCTGCGAGCAACGTGATTGACGTGCTCTCCGGTATGGTGGAACTCGAGGTTGGCCGCGGACCGGGCGACGCTGCGAATCGGTTCTCGATTCATTTTGCAGACGATCGCAAGCAGCGAACGCGTCCAAGGCGCGTGCCGGAGGATGTCGTCGCGCTGATCGTCAAGTTCGGGGCGATCAATGGAGACGACTCCCGCGTCGTCAGCACCGAGCTCCAGGCAGATTGACTGCAGTTCCGCGGTGGTCAGTGTCTCACTAGCGTTTGCTTTTACCTGCTCGCGGACCCTCACGATCGTTGGGTGGTCGTCTAGCCTGGGCATGCACGCGTCCTCGAAGTGCTGGTGGTAGAAAGCTTGCGAATTGCAAGTATTCTATCACTTGCATTATGCAAGTGAATGGATAAGATTGAAAAAATGTGGGAAATCGCAAGTTCCGCCGATTAGGAGCGAACTATGGCCAAGCAGAAGCGGTCGCCGTGTCCTATCGCCTGCACGTTAGACATTGTCGGTGACAAATGGACGTTGCTGGTGGTGCGTGACCTGTTGCTGGGTCGCACGCACTTCAAGGAGTTTGCCGCCGGCCCGGAAAAGATCGCGACAAACATCCTCTCGGACCGCCTGTCGCGACTCGTAGAATTTGGTCTGGCCGAAACGTACCCGTCGCCGGAGCGCGCAAACACGATCGCCTACCGACTGACCAAGAGGGGCAGATCGCTCGCGCCGGTTATCGAGAGCATTACTGAGTGGGGGTTGGCCAACGTGCCTGGCACAGCAGCGAAGTTGCGTGCCAAATAGGCGGTCGTATAGATGCTAACGTCCAAAGACTCGATCAAGCAGAGTTTCGTCCAGCCAGGGTCGTTCTGTCTGATCGCGGTAGTCTCTACTAACTGTCTCGTCGGCTGTGGCTGCGAGAACTTCTGCAGTTGACCGCTTGGGCGGGGAATCGACGGCGTGGTATGCCAATGACAACGCGGTGGATTCGCTCTGCGAACTGGGAGAATCGTTTGATACATCGACGGCCAAATCGAGAACCGGCTCATTGGCGTTAGCAACATCAATCAGGCCGAGCAGTTGGGTAGATGGCTGACTACCAGCTAGGAGAGAAATCCCGCCATGCGACAGCTGCCACAGTGCTAAATCGACCGAGTCAACCACGTCATCACCGTCTGCGTCGCCGTCGGATCTCGTCGCGTTCGGCGTGCCAAAACCACGTTGCCAGATGAGAAAGTCGCTGCCATCGACGTCGCCGTCGCTGTCGAAGTCAGCAGCGAGAATTGCCGTTTCGATTTGGAAGAAACGACGTTGATAGTGTCTTTACACTTTTACGATCGCAACTTGCTTCTCGATTTCTTCCAGCTGATAGAGCTTGCCCTTGCCACTTCCCGGGCAGACTTCGCACGTTTCTGCCCAAGTTTTTTCCGTGCGGACGTTCGAATTCCAGAAGGGCCAGGTCCGGCATTGGCGCGGTCGGGCCTCGTAGACGGTGCACTTGCGGGTTTCGGCATCGAACAGAACACAGTCGTAGCTGCCGGGCAACTCGTGCAGACTGCGGCGGATGCCGATCTTGCGGACGTATTTGCTTTCAAAGGCATCGGAGGAAATGCCCAGGTGTTCGGCGAGTGCATCGATCTCCGCTTGGTTCACCCAGATGTACCCAGGCGCGCCGGTGCAGCAGTCTCCGCAACCGGTACACCTGAAACGCAGACCGTCAGCGTACCAGGGATTTTCGTCTTTGGTGTCCGTTGAGTTGCTCATGAATTGAATTGCGATCTAGCTAGTCGATTAGCTTGATAGTGCGGAGATTGCTTGGAGTGTGGTTTCGATTTCCTCGGAAGTCGTCGCCCAACCTGGGCTGAAGCGCACTAAGCCGCCCGATTGATCGGTGCCAAGTGCTCCGTGAATGCGTGGCGCGCAGTGCAGGCCAGCCCGGCATTCGATCTGACATGAGGCATCCAGCGCCGCGGCAAACTCTTGAGGATCATAACCCTCGACGGAGCAGCTCACAACTCCCACGCGAGGTTCCGTGCTGTTCGGCCCGTAGATTTTGACATTCGGGAGTTGCGATAGCCCGCTGATCAGTTGCTCTGTGAGCTGTTGATGATGGCGTTGGATGTTAGCGGTCGAATGTTCTGAAAGGAACTCCAGGGCGGCACCCAGCCCTGCGAGTGCAGGTACGTTGAGGTTGCCGGATTCGAGTTTTTCTGGCAGTTGGTCTGGTTGCTTCGCGGCGGCACTGTTAACGCCGGTTCCGCCTTGGATAAGCTCTCGCAGTTTCGGCTCAAGACCGGGGCGGACATAGAGTAGACCAGTGCCTAGCGGACCGAGCAGGCCTTTGTGTCCACCGGCGGCGAGTAGGTCGACTTCCAAATCGTCTAGATTGATGGGCACGCATCCTGCCGTCTGCGCCGCGTCCACAAGCACCAGGGCGTCATGTTCATGTGCAATTCGCGTGATTCGTTTGATCGGTTGCAGTGCCCCAGTGACATTGGATGCGTGGGAAATTACAACCAATCGTGTGTTCGATCGGATTGCGACTGCGACTTCGTCTGGGTCGACGTAGCCCGACCCATCACACGGCAGGTGGGTCAGTTCGATATCGGAGTGCCGATGCTGGTATTCCAATGGCCGCAGCACCGAGTTGTGTTCGATCACCGTTGTGACGACATGGTCTGCGGGATTGAGAATGCCGTGAATAGCAAGGTTGAGCGATGCGGTTCCGTTTGCCGTGAATACAACTCGACTGGGGTCAGCGATGCCTAAGAGTCTCGCGCAAGCGGAACGCGTGGCGGAAACGACTCGTTGCGCCTGCTGACCCGATTGGTACGCGCCTCGCCCAGCGGCGGCTCCGTTCTCGCGCTGGAATCGATCGATCGCCGTGTAGACGATCTCAGGTTTAGGCCAGCTGGTGGCCGCGTTGTCCAGATAGATGCGGTCCATGGGAGTTAGCCACCGATTTGGTACATCGCGCGAGCAGGTTTTTCGAAGTCTGCTTCGCCGATGCCATGGGCCTGCTTCTTCGCCGCGACGCAATCGTGCAGGAGCAGTTTAAGTTTCGAGTCGTTACCGCCACGGCGCATGACTTCGCGCGCGTCCCACTCAGTTGTCGAGAACAGGCAGTTGCGGATCTGTCCTTCTGCAGTTAAGCGAATTCGATTGCAATCGTCGCAGAATGGCTGACTGACGGGGTTGATAAATCCGATTCTCCCAACGCCATCGGCGAACCGAAAATCAACGGCCGGTTGGCTAGCGTCAGATCGTTCAATCGGTTCCAACGAACAGAATTCGGCTTCGAGCGTCTGACGAATTTGCTGGCCGGTGAGTACTTCCTCATCCGTCCAGTTGCCGTCCGCATCGAGCGGCATGAACTCAATAAATCGCAACTCCAAATCATGTTCTCGTGCGAATTCCGCGAGTGGGACGATCTCGTTCTCTGTTAGCCCACGAATAGCGATGGCATTGAGGCGGATCTTCTGGAACCCTGTGTGCTTAGCGGCAAAAATACCATCGAGCACTTTCTGCAAACCGGGACGTCGCGAAATCCGTTGAAATGTTTCCTCGGTCAATGAATCGAGGCTGATGTTGAGCCGGTGCAGTCCTGCCGCATGTAAGTCCTTTGCCTGGTCCGCGAGCAAGATGCCGTTGGTGGTGAGCGCGACATCGTCGATTCCAGGCACACCGACGAGTTGTCGAACGAGCAGATGAAGGTCGTTGCGGACCAGGGGCTCGCCGCCGGTGAGACGGAGCTTGTTGATGCCCAGCTGCGCTGCAACGCGAACGAAGCGTACGATTTCCTCGAAGGTGAGAAGCTCCGCACGCGGACGAAATACGACGTTCTCGGCCGGCATGCAGTAGAAGCAACGAATATTGCAGCGATCCGTGACGCTCAGTCGCAAATTCGTGTGCTTGCGACCAAACGAATCGACCAGCCCGTTCGCAGCGCTATTGGATATTGGGTAACTCATCGTTTGTCATTGCTGTACAGGATGGACCCACTCGGTAGTTCCGTCGGCCCAGTGTTCTTGCTTCCAAATCGGGACTCGCTCTTTCAGCGTATCGATCAGCCATTGTCCTGCCTCAAACGCCTCCTTTCGGTGCGCGCTCGACGTGACAATCGCGACGGAGGCTCCGCCCAGCGGCACACGGCCTAATCGATGCACGATGTGGCAATCGACTAGTTCCCAACGCCGACGCGCTTCTTCTTCCAGCGAATGAAGCTCGCTGGTTGCCATCGCTTCGTACGCGTCGTAGTGCAGCTCGACCGTCTCTCGGCCTGCGGTGTGTTGACGCGTAGTGCCCAGAAACAGCAGCACAGCACCCGCCTGTGGAGACTGAGCCCGCACGACAAGCTCGTTGCTATCGATCACGTTGCGAGTAAGTTCGATCATCTTGGCGCTTGCGCGGCGAAAGGCTGAATCACTTGGACCACCTAGCCACCACTGACAGGAGGGATCAAAGCGACCTCAGCATTGTCGGGAATCTCTGATTCGTCGGTTGCGTAGGTCGCGTTAATGGCAAACAGAGCGTGAGGAACGATGATCTCGAGAGTTGGATAATTGGCGAGCAGAGCCCGGCGCAAATCGGCCACGGTGGAGTGTGACGCTAACTCAACGTCGACCTCTTCCACACCCACGAGTTCCCGCGCCCCGGCAAACAACTGGACAATAACTTTCATGTTACCACCAGCTCTTGACCTGGGCTATCGAGCAATTCGCGCAACTCGGGCATCAACCCGTACGCCAGCGCAAGGAGCTTGATCGGATGAACCGTCGGTTTCGACGTACCCTGCTCCATTTGAACTTTGCACGTGCTGCAGTTGGTGGTGGCTACCTTGAATCCGCCGGTCCGCACCGCGGTGAGCAGCGGCAACCCGGCGCGGAGACTGTTGCGATAGTTCTCGCGTGAGAAGCCATACATCCCGGCGATTCCGCTGCAGCCTTTCTCGAGTTTCTCAATCCGCAAGCCGGGGATGAGTTGCAGCAGGCTTTCCGTTGGCGAGCCGACTTCAAGCGCCTTCATGTGGCACGGAGTATGGTAACCGATCGTCATTTGGAGGGGCGAGAAATCGAGTTCCAGTTTCCCCCGTTGATGACACTTCCACAGGTAATGACACGCTTCAAAGGTATTCTCGGCCACGAGTTTCGCGTCGTGGTCACCGGGCACTAGGAGCGGGTACTCATGCGTCAGAGCGAGCACGGCAGAGGGTTCCGTCGCTACGATCTTGTAGCCCTGCCGCACCGCTTCGGCGAGCAATGCGACATTGTGTTCGATCGTGTTCCGTGCCGGAT
>JANQQA010000191.1 GCA_028285205.1 Bythopirellula sp.
GCTTGAAATCGGCCGCCGGGTCGGAGAACGAGAGACCGCTCGCTCCCGGGTTAGCTGCTCCAGCCTTGACGGGTGCTGAAATCGTCGCGGCAAGCGTGACTGAAATGATGCCGCCTGAGTTGGCCGCCGCCACGAGCACCGAGCCACCAGAATTGATTTGCCCGTTGACTGCGCTGGCTTCACCGAAGGAATGCTGATCTCCGGTAGCAACGCTGGGATCCAGCGTGATTGGATCTGGACTGATCAGCGTGTTGGCCAATTTTATGCTCTGGCCGTCGACACGAATCACCGTGTAAATGATGTTCGGATCTAGCCCGCCAATGCTGGTACCGCCGCCGTTGGAGTATCGGAGCGTGCTGCCGTCGGCCAAACCATGCAGCTGCCCGAAATCAATCGTGTCTGTGGGACCATCGACCCCAGGATTCGGCCGCAGCACCGACATTACAGCATGCGTGGTGCCCGTTGCCGACGAACCATCAAGCTCGATCGGTTCCGGTGTCTGCGCAACTGCCTGATCACGCGTTTCGGCAAGTTGCAACTTGGACGTCGACCCCGAGACTGGGATTACGTAGTACACTTGGCCTTCATTGAGTCCCGTGATCGGCGTTCCTCGGCCGGAGGTATAGAGCACGGCCTGCCCTGCCGAGTAGCCGTGGTTGTAGCCTAGTTCGATCGTCTCGTCGTTCGTATTCGAGTCGAGATCTGACAGTGCCGAAGAGCCGGTGAACGCCTTGGCGAAGCCGTGCGTGTTCTTCGTAGTCGTTGTTGGATCTAGAGCAAGTCGCACCGAATGATTGGTGCCCGTCGTGAGAGTTGCATCCAGTTCCAGACGATTGTCGCGGTGGAAGAACTGGGGATCGTTGATCACTGGCGTACCAGCGCCAAGACTGATGCGATCGCTGACGTTGACGAAATACTGCATGTCAAAGTCGGTGTTCGACTTGGTCAGCTCAATGAGATTGTCATTGCTATCAAGCAGTTGGAATTTGGTAGTTTTCTGCAGCAGCCCGCTGTTGTTGTCCAGCAGCCTGACTTTGTATGCCATGCCATCGATGAGACCGATATTCGTACCGCCGTTCTGGAAATAGACGAGCATGTCGCCGTCTTGATAACCATGAACAGTGTAGACATCGAATGTGTCAAACTTCGTCGGGTCGCTTGCATCGCCATTGTCAAGCAACTGCGAGGCATCAATGAACCGATCGCGACCTCCATTGGCTGCTTCCTGGGTGTTAGCCAGTGCGATTCGAGTCTCGTCGATCACGACGGCGAAGTAGCGCTCGCCATCAACGAGGCTCCCGAGGTTGGTGCCGCCCGTGCCGCGGTCGTAGATCACCGCGTCACCCGTCAGCAGACCATGCTCGTACCCCAGATCGATCGTATGGTTCGTTTCCGCAGTCACGCCGGAAATCGTGACCCTCGCCGATGGCCGAAACCCGGGTTGGAAACTATGCCGCACGCCGGTAGCAGCGCTCGCGTTCAACGGAACCGGCGCACCGCCCGCATCCTGCAACGAGAATCCTTTCGTCTCACTGGGAATCAGCTTGACGAAATACACGCCACCATCGCTGAGGCCACCGACGGGCGTGCCACCGCCTGCGTTGTAGACCAGCGGCTGGCCATCAAGCAGTCCGTGATCGTAGCCCAGGTAAATTTGGCTACTGGTAATGTCGGTGTAGGGGGCGAAGTAGACTTCGTCCTGCTCGAGGGTCTCACCGATAGTCTCCGCCAGGGCGATTTTCTGCGCATCGACAACAATCACGTAATAGGTTTCGCCATCGACCAATCCGCCGACGCTCTCGCCACCACCGTTTCGATACACGACCGCGTCGCCCTGTCGGAATCCATGGTTGTAGCCCAGATTGATGGTCATCTGGCGCTGGCTGTCGCTCACATCACCGACACCGAAGGTTGCGGTCTTCTCGGCAGTCGTGCGGCCGAGTTTGAAGGTGTTGCTAGTTACCTCGGTGACGGTATAGGTGTCGCGATCATTGAGGCCGCCAATCGCGTAGTCGCCTCCAGCGGTGTAGACAAGGCTGTCGCCCACCGAGAAGCCGTGGGCATAATCGAGCACGACGGTATCGCTGCTATCGACCCCCAACCCTGGTGCAAAATCTTCGCTATCTAACGCGTATTGTTCGCCCCCGACGAAAGCTTCGGTCTTGCGACTGATCACGTCCACGGAAAACGCCAAGCCGGCGCCAGATCCAACCGAACTGCTGATGCCGCCGGTACCGCTGAACTGACTGGTCGAATCCTCGGCGAGAATCATCAGATTCTGATCAGTCTGCACCGTGGAGCCCAGCACGCCACCAACAACCGTCAACGAAGTGACACCATCGTCATTAGCACGCACCTTGCCGTCGCCGTTGGTATCGAGCAGTCGTAAGTTGGACTCCGTTAGTAGCTCCGAGAAGAATTCCGGCTGCAACGAATGACCATTGAGAGTCCCAACGCTTGTGAGTGGAACAACAGGCGTGCTGCTGCCTGTCAGATCGGCCTCGATGGCACCGGCGGGAGTATTGGACAACTTAAATGTTTGTGGTCCAGTAACGACGACGTGATACGTATTGCCCGGAGTCAACCCGCCAATTTCCTGCGCCGCCGCTTCACCCTTGCGATATTTGACCGGTTGCCCTGTTAGAAAACCATGGTCGAACCCGAGATCAATTTCGTTTCTCGACGTATCGACGACGCCGGCAACGGCGGGATCGAATCCGCGATAAAGCGAGTGCATGCCGTTGTCAGTTCCCGACAGATTGATCGGCAGCGCTTGTCGTAGCAGTGCTTGATTCTTGGTCGCCGCCAGTTGAATCGTCGATGCATCGACAACGATCGCGTAATAAGTCGTACCAGACGACAAACCACCGATGTTCGCACCACCACCGACATTACTCGCATCGTTGTCGTAGAGTAGTGGATCTCCATCGCTCAGTGCGTGATCGTAGGGCAACGTAATCGTGCTTGTGATCGGATCGACACGACGGACCGAGGGGGCTGTTTCGTCGTAGACTTCTGTGGGACTAAACTGCGGAACGCCGGAAAGGAACGTCGTCTCGTTCTGGGTAATCGCGTCGAACGAGATTGGAACCGAAACATTCCCTGTGCGAAGGTTCAGCGTGGCCTGATCGGAAACCTTAGCCACTGTTCGATTGTCTACGAATCGGCCTGTGAAAGCGCCGTTGAATGCGAATCCGTCGGCTTTTCCTCCCTGCAATCCAATGCCAACGTTTTGGCCACGGTTGTTGGCGAATACCAACAGGCTGTCGGCGTTAATCGTGGCTCCACCGCTAACGTAGGCACTGTTGTCAGTGACGTATCCCGTGACCATCACGGCACCGCCCACACCGTTGCGAGCACTGAGGTTAAATGGAAGACCGATTGGCGAACCAACGAAGTTGATCGTGTCGTTATCCGTCTCGGTGTAGACCTGGACATCTCCTCCAGCTCTCACTATTGCGTCGTTACCAATGTAAGCGTAGTTGTGCGTGTCGGAGATCAGGACGTTTAGCATGCCACCGTAGGCTTTGCTCCTTGCCGAAGCGATAGCTTCCGCCCAAGTTGTAAAGTACGCGTTCTGAACTCCCAAGTTATAGTTGAACTTGTCGGTAAACGTTCCTAGCTCAAGATTGCTGGGATCGAAGAATGGCTTGAGCCACCCGAATTCGCCAGACGGAACATCGTAAGGAATTCCAGCAATGGCCGTTATGGTCACATCGTCGCCGGCGGTTACGTCCGCACCCGCGCCGATGTACACGTCAACACTATTCCTGACAAAGCCACCCGTGAGCGCCGCTGAGACGCCCTTCTCACGCTGACTGAAAGTATTTTTGCCGGTGTTGACGTTGGTGACATCGCTACTGTTGAGAAAGGAGATAGCACTCATTTCTGGCTGTTCGATGGCTTTACCTTGCAGCAGGATGTCGCCTCCAACATCAACAAATGCACCAGGACCGATTCGCACGGTCATATCGTTAAACGCCAGTCCGACATTAATTGCGGCAGAAACGTCGAACTTATTGACGTTCGTGCTGGTATCTAGTGCATTGCCGGTCGAACTAAACACACGATTGAACAGTTTGGTCGCCCCCTTAAACAGCACGGGAGCGCCCAGCGTCAGGCCGGTGACAGTCTTCGATCCAAGTAGCGATGGTGTCAGTCCACCAGTTCCTGTTGTGGAAGAGGCGGCGTAGTCATTGCGCATCGTTTCCAGCTCAGCCGTTGCCGAGAGATCACCATCCACCAAAGTTGTGCCGTCGAGCAGCACTTGGAGGTCAGTTTCATGCACCGCGACGTTCAGCGCCGTCGAAAGCGTACCGTCACCGTAGGCAGCTGCGTTTGAACCAACGTTGTGATCGCGCATTGCATCGACGTCGACGGTAAGGTTGCTGCCGACGTCAATGGTCGAGTTGGCCGACAGGGTGGCCTTTGACGTGACTTTCGAATAGGCACCGTTCAACGTGATGTTGTAGCGCTCGACGGTCGTGCTGGTGCCAATCAGATTCTGCGACGCTTGGATATCCATCTCACTTTCAGCGACGGTAGTAATCGCCGCATTGCGGACCGCAGTTAAAGTCGCACCATCCTTGATCTCGACGGAAGAAAACGGTTTGGACTGACCGTACGCAATGGCACCGTATGTCGTAAGCACGAGCGCCTCAGCATCGGTTGCCGTGTTCGCGCTGAAATTGAAATCGCGGCCATCGATCGACCCACCGCTGACAATAATCTCGGCTTTCGCTGTTGAGATCGCCACACCGGCGCCGAGGGACAGACCACCAACAAACTCCTGCAGCGGCTCCGCGCCTCCCCAGTTGCCCTGTGCATCCTCGTCGGAGAACAAATCGGACGCGTCGGCGTCCGCCATAAGGGTTACATCGCGACCCATCACGGTGGAATTCACCAAGTTGATCTGCGAGCGGGCAGTAGAAACATCAGCGGGCAGAAACGGAAGCGTGATCAATCCGCTGCTGATGTCATCGAGGCTGCCCATGGCAGTCATTGAGATATTGCCAGCGGTAAATCCCGCGTTGCCGACGTGCGACAAGATTCTTGAGCCAGTATTGGCCCGCAGGTAGGGCGCATTAAATGAAATGTTCCCGGAATCGCCAGTTGACGGATCGGTAAGCTGATTCGAAGAGGGTCCCGACAGCTGGCGTGTCGACACGGTCGAATTCGACAATAACTGGATGTCGATCGCGTTAAACGAAAGGTTAACCCCAGGTGCCGAGATATCGGCCAACGCCAACGTCGAGAGCGACGCGTCGAAGAGATTGTTGACCAACTGGCCGAACTGATCCGCTGAAGCGTCGTATGAGACGTTGATCACCACTGAACTGTAGGTGTTCAGTGGACTACCATGGACATCAGCATATCCAGAGTTCGCCGCGGTACTCCACTCCAAGAGTCCGCCGGCATCCGTCCTCAGGTAGATGTTGTCGAGCGTGAACAACGAATCATCGACACCGTCGAAGACTTCGAAATTCACAGTCAGAGTATCGTTCGAGACGCTCGCACTAGGCGTAACCGCCAGTAGACGTCTCTCCTCAAGTCTCTCGAAGTTAAGCTGCGCTGCTCGCGCCTCTTGGCGTCGACCGCGTTCGCGTCGGCGGCGACGGTGTCGGGCTTGTTTCTTGGACTGCTTGCGACTCATACAATTTCCTTGGTTGACAGTGGCTTTCCTAGCTTCGCACGACTGCAATCCCGAGTCGGCGACATTGAGTTTCTAAATGTTGGCACTCGTGATTCGTCCTTCACGAGCCGGCGATGCGGCCTCCGATTGTTGTAACTGAGCGCGACCTACTTCCGGCAAGGGTAAACGCGTCCGCTATTGCGACCGAGATAAACAAACGGTGGGCGGCCCGACAACTAAATGCGGACGATATCGGCTCGGGAAGTCGCACCAGTACGGAACCGATCAATATCAAACCCTGCGCGTTGGGGACATTCTCGACAGCTAGGTGCAGCTGACTCAAAAGACTTCCATCGGTCCCTTCCGCGACGCGAAAGGAGAGATTGGGATCTACGCCGAACAGCACCCCAAAAAAGCGACCAAGCTGGACGCAGCTGCGTAAACTCATTAGCCCCACCTCAAATCCGAACCTCAGACTCGGCGATCGCGTGTGCCGAGCATTGACGACGACGTTAGGTTTACCGATAGTCCAGTGCGCGTCCGTTCGCTGGTGTGCCGGCACCTCAAGCATGCGACAGGCACCGTAGACACAGCCAACGAGCGATGGGTCGCCCGCTAACCGGTCGTCTTGACCAGACCAATGGGTGGGGAAGATGTCTCGCCAACCAGGGATTCGCATCAATGCGAAAGGTGTAGGGTAGTCGGAAGTTTCGCCGCGTGCAAGATTTCCCGCAGATTTTGTGTGGTGTCTCCACCTTGTTCTTGGTGGTCAGTAGATAACGGCGGACTTAGAGTTGTTGCGCTGATCAAGGTGAGCAGTGCCCACGCCGCTTACGGGGGGGGTAACGAACTCGACGGAACTCCGTCGCAGGTCGTAAATGGCAGCTTGCCGTCCGCCGGTGCTTCAAATCTCGCGAAGCCATCTAGCGGTCACGGACCGCGAGGATTCCATCGGCTGGCCGCGCATCAATGCTCGGCTTTCAGTACAGCCTGTTCGTTGAAATACGAATGCGATGTCCTGTACTATCTTTGACTATCTTCATGTCCTTTCTGCATTATCATTCGGCAGTGCTATGCCGACTGTTGTTCACGGTCTCTTCTTCGTCTCGCCAAAGTTACCGCTGTAACGATCCCCATGAACAAGAAAGCCGACGCTTCGGGGACAGCCACCGCTGTGAACATCAGCGTCGGTGAGCCGTCGGCAAACACAAAATCGCCGCCGTCGGTATTGAACAGTGCCAACTCGCTTGAAACCCCGGCTGCCGTAATCTCATCTACGGAGCTGCCAAGGTCATAAGTATTGAACTCCGAGTCCGCTAGGAATATGCCGCTGACGAAGTTGTCATCCGTGAATCCCATGGTGCTGTTGCTGTTGTTTACCCTCAGGAACGTGTCGCTCGTTATGGCCAGAGTGGTGCCACCATTAAGGTTGGGAAGTGCGATCACAGCGGTTTCGAGGGCGAGATCGAAGCCGAAATCAAGCCCTGCGCTGAATGCTACCCTGTCGGCCGTGTCGCCGGTCGCGGTGAGCACGAACGGTTCGCTCGTGAATGGCGAGCCGCCGATGGTGCCACTGACGGTTCCTTCAAACGTCGCTGTGAGCAGAATGGCCGTAGCAGAAGCCGGGCACGCTACAATCAGGACGACAATTGTTGCAATGCGTAAAAGCATCTGAGGTTTCCTCGGTTCCGTGAGTGAGATTGGTATTTGTTGACGCTGCCTTGCATCTCGGCACGAGGGACTTGACGGCGGAGCCAAGGCAGCTTGAGTGGCGAAAGTCCAGATGGCGAATGGCGGTCGCGATCCTTCAGGAAATGCTCGTCATTGCTCTCAGGACGCTTACTCGCACGCCTAGAGCATTCGTATGGACGCTCGAGCTTGCTGAATTTACTGCACCAGCGGTCGGCATGCCAATCCCGAAATATGTGCCATGCCATTGGTAATGATTGGCGTGCCGCCACGCAAGCGGGCCTCGCGCTATCGCCGGCCGGCTAGTGCAAATTGGGGCATCCGGCACAGATTAAGTGAGTGTTTCTGCTATGCCGCGGCGAAACAACGAATTTCAGCGGCACTTGGGCGTGCGGGTGGACCTCTTGTGGCGGTTGACCCAAAGTTTGCGGTAAACCTTGCATCAGGCGCGTCGTCTGGCTAATCTATCTGTTGCGCAGAGAGGCGTATTTCTGGTTGGCGAGACGGTTTTCCCACCCAAAGAAGTCTGGTCAAGACGACTGATTGGCTGACATCCGAGCACCGATCATCACCCCACTTGTCATTGCATCGAGGGTGCTGGCTGGACGGTTGTTGGTCACGAGTTAGAAAGTCTAGCCGAGTTCAGCCGTTGAGTTCGGCGATGATTAGGTCAAAGTACCTTATCAGTCGATCAAAAATTCGAATCGAGGTGGGGCCCATGGGCAGCTATCGGTGCGTCCGAGTAGGACGCTTTCTCGGCATATTTCTTTCGCTCGTCGTCTTTGCGAACAGTGCGTCAGCGACCCTAGTGCTGTACATTGATGACCCAGCGACCGTCGATCCCATTGATATCTTTGCCGGCCAAACCTCTGCAACGATTCCGATCGGTGTCTTCAATGATGCAGTACCAAGCGCACCTGAGGACTTCTTGACGGGTTGGCAGATCAGGTTGGAAATTGTCCCAGAGGCTGGCTCAACGGGTACGGTTACCTTTGCTTCGCCACTCGGACCAACGGCACCTGACCCACCGGACTACGTCTTGGGTACTTCCGGTGCTGGCATTAGTGTCACCAACGGAGGTACTACATTACTGGCGCTGGACTTCAATTTTCCGCCAACCGGTGGCGTGGACGTGCCGCTTGATCCCGGCGCGTTACTGTTGGCCATTGAGTTACAAGCATCCAACGATGCTGACGGCGAGTTTGGTATCTACGCGTTGACTGGTCTCGGTGCCACGGAATGGACTGACGCCACACCCGTAAACCAACAACGCCGAACGTTTGACAACGTTCCCGATGGTCAGGGCCCAGTTTTGCTGCGCGAAGTATTCGTTAGCATCCCCGAACCGCGGGCTTGCGTAATGCTGGGCGCAGTTACCGTTCTTCTTGTATTTTCGGAACGTCGATCGAAACCAGCTGCCCTCCGCGGGGTTCAATCATGCTAACTTTCTGACGGAGGCAGTACCGCTATCTCGCACTGGATCATGCGAGTAGCGAATTCAGTACAAAAAAACGTTGTGACTCGGGATTGCAGTCACGCGCAGCTAGGAAAGCCACTCTCAGCCAAGGAAACTCTATGAGTCGTAAGCAGTCCAAGAAGCAGGTTCAACGTCTGCGCCAACGTCGCAAGAAACGCTTACTACGAGCCAAGCAGCTCAACTTCGAAACTCTGGAAGCGCGTCAGCTACTCACAGTGACGCCAAGCGCCTCAGTCGACGGCACGACACTCAACGTCGACTTCTCCATCAGCTACGAGGTGGGCGAGACGGTCCTCGATCTTGATGATCTCTACCTGCGCACCGACGCGTCGGGCAACCTCGAGTGGAGTACCTCGTCCAGCTCCGGGTTTGTCGACATCGAGGCCGATCCATTGACGAACTTTACGTCGGTCGTGATCGACGTCACCTACGCGGCGCAGTCGGATGAGGACACGACGCTGCTGTTCCAGAATCTGTTCGACGATTCAGGTAGCACGCTCACGCTGCAGACGATCTTAGCTCCAGGTGTCGATTTACAGTTCAGCGCGATTGATATTGATGTCGAGGCGGGTGCCATCATCTCGACGCGAGATGTGGCCGGCTCGAGTCCGGACCTGTTTAACGATGATTCCCAGGCCGCTTCCGGCGATATTAAACTCATCGCACCGCAGGTCGAATTAAAAACCGGTGCCGCCTTACTAGCCGATGTAGGTAACACGAATTTCGCAGGCGGTGACATCACAATCGAGGCAAGTGGCAATCTAGATGACATCACCAGCGGACTGCTGACCGTTCCGCTTTATGTTCCGGTGGATATCTCGATAACCGAAGGCAAAGCAACATTCGACGACGCCACCATTCGCGGAAACGACGTAACCATCGACGTCGAGTCGGACGCATCCGACCTGTTTGACGACGAGGATTCAGCGGGTGGCATTGGAGAACCCATACAGGAGTTCCTAGGAGCAATCACCGTTGGAGTAGGTGTTGCTTTTTCACAAGCAGACTCCATCGTTTCGTTTACGGATGGCGAAATCCGCGCGAACAATCTTCAGATCACTTCTGACGCCTTCACTGATGCGGAGGCCACTGTTCTCACGGCCTACGGGGCAATTGCCTACGGGCAATCAGCACCTAACGCAACGGTTGAGTTTAAAGGCGACACGATCATTTCTACTGATGGTGACTTTACCGTTGCTACGAAAGCGGATAGCGACCTCGGCATCACCGCGACCCAGAACTTGATTGGCACGAGTACCACCGTCGAGAAGTATAATGTGACCATCGCCACGGCCTATTCCAATGTGATTTCCAAGGCGACCTTTGGCGACCAAACGAACGTCACGGTGGGAGGCGATCTTTTTGTAGATGTTGACGCCACTAGGAATCACAATGTCGGCTCGTTTGCCGCCGCTTATGGCGATGGCACACTGGCCACAGGCATTACTGTCGCAGTACACGACTCGACACTCGATGCCCACATGGACGGTACGGTCCGCGTTTTCGGAAACATGTCGGTTGCTGCCGATCTGGATACGGTGAAGAACGACTTCACCGCCCAGTCTACGGTAGGCACAACGAATCTAGGCGCAGCGTTCCAGAGTCGTGTTCCTGGCTTCCGATCGCTGTTCGGCACCCTGACTCAAGGGTTTAATCGCGTCTTTAAAACTGGTACTGCACTGGATGCACAGTCAGGCACCTCGAAAGTCGACCTCGCCGCCTCAGTCAACGTAGGCATAGCGTTTAATGACGTCGAGGTGAGAATCGGCCCGAATGCCAACGTGAACGTCGACGGCAATCTGAGTCTGCACGGCTCCGCGACTGAGTTTCCTGAGACCAGTGCAATTAGCTTTTTGAATAGCTCAGTGCGCCGAAAAGGTGGTAACACGACTTTTAGCCAACGTGAGAATGGTATCTCCGCTGCACTAACGGGCGGCTACTTCGAAAACGAAGTGGATGTCTACATTGGCTCGAACGCCACAGTAGTTGCGGGTGGTGATCTTTCGATCGAATCATACGCTCGCGTACCGTACGAGTTGCAGTTTTTCGTCAATGAGGATGGAGACCTCGTTGAGAACTTGCTGTCGGCTGGAACATACACGGACAAATTCAACTACAACTTGGGCATCCAGAACGCTTTCTTCAGTTCTTGGGCCGAGGCGATCGCGACGGCCCAGCAGAAAGCCTACGGCGCATCGCTCAACATCCTGCTGACCGACACGCACAATTACGCGTACATCGGCAACGGTGCCAGTGTGACGGTTGGTGGCGATCTGTCTGTGCTTGCCGAAACTGAAAACGACACGATTAACTTCGTTGGCTCGCCGATTGGCTTCTTCAATGCTACGCCGGGTAATGGCGTCGGTGGCGCGGTGATGGTAACCGGCTACAGCAACGACACGATGGCTAGAATCAGCGCGGGCGCGGTCATCAACGCGGGTAGTGCGATGGTGTTCGCCAACAATCGTGGTCGCAATATATCAATTGGCGCGCAAGGCGGATTTTCCGACGACTATGGCTTTAACGGCGCATTCACGGGACGCTTCGTCGATAACCGCACCATCGCGAAGGTATCCGAAGACGCGGTCTTGATACTCGGCACCGGCACGGTCACGATCCCCGTGCGATTTGATAACGTCTCGGAGAACGAGTCTTCGCTACGAACCAGCGTCGCGCAGTTCTCCCCAATCGAGCCGTACGATGACGATGATGAGTCGTTGCTCCGTCTCAGCGAGTCGTCCGACACGATTGTGTTGCCTTACGATCATGGCCTCGAAACGGGCGATGCGGTGATCTACAGCAGCGACGGGGTGACCGACATGGGCGGGCTCACGGACGGCGAAACGTACTACGTCATTGTCATCGACGCGCAAACGCTCGGTCTGGCAGCGACGTTCAACCAAGCCTTGCAGCAGAACAAACTGCCGCTCACGATTCCCAATGGCTTGGCCGGTGCCCATTCGTTGTACCAGGGATTCAATCCGTCGGCCGCGGGTGCCGTTGACACCGGTGCCGAAGAAATCAATGTCGGCTTCGACCACGGTTTGTTCACAGGGCAACCGGTGCGCTACAGCAATGGTGGCGATACCTCGATCGGCGGATTGGACGACGACGAAATCTACTACGTCGTCGTGACAGGTGCGCAAAGCTTCAAGCTGACTGATAGTTCCCACAAAGCGGTGGAGGCCGATATTGTTGGCGATACCGATTCGATCGTGGGGCTGAGTAGCTCGGGCGTCGGGCGCGGTCACTCGTTTTTGCCCCAGGCTTACTCTGAACTTGCGATTGAAGATCCACTGAGATCGCTGGATTCATCCGGCGACGGCAAACTGCGCACTAACGACGAACATATTGTCTCGTTCAACCGAGCTACGGGAGCGGTGGTAGGTGACAACGGGATTGAAATACCCGACATCGAGTCGGTCGAAACCGATCTCAACTTCCTCGTGCTCGCCGAAGATAACTCTGACTTCTACAGCGGCACCGGGGCGGTTACCAAGACGCTCAGCGCCGGGGCTGGCGTAGCGGTCGCGGTCGATGTGATGAGCCGGACGACCGAGGCGTTCGTCGGGGCCGAAGACTACGACCTGGGAAGCTTTTCCCCTGGAGTTGGCGTGGACAGCTCCGATCGCATCGTTCCTGGCTACGCTCATGGATTTAGCGCCGGGGACGAATTGGTCTACAGCGGTGGTGGTGACTTCACTATCGGCGGTCTGGCCGATCGCGGTTTGTACTACGTTACCGATGCCGACACGAACAGCTACAGCATCGGACGCTCGACCGGCGAGGGCACAGCGACGTTTGCGCCCACGGACGTGAGCACGTTACCCGACGCGATGACGATCGATCTTGGCTACAACCACGGCTTCCATCAAGGCGATGCCGTCGTCTACAGCAAGGGCGATACTGGGAATGCCGAGATCGGTGGCTTGGAAGATGGTCAGACGTACTATGTGATCGTGGTTGATAGTCAGACAATCGCGCTGGCGGAGAACCTCGACGACGCGCTGGCCAGCAACGATATCTTGTTCGCGCCGTTCAACGCAGTCGTCGACGAAGAGCAGCTCTACCTCGGTTATGCTCATGGTCTTACCGAGGGAACTCCGCTTCGCTACAGCAACGGCGGCGGAGGCAGCATCG
>JANQQA010000227.1 GCA_028285205.1 Bythopirellula sp.
GTTTTGCTGATCAACGAACGGCAAGATCATCGTGCTCCACACACCGCCTCGAGTGGGTGGAGTGGGAACACTTTTAGGCGGCCCCCCGGCGGCATACGGAAAGGAGTCGTTTGTCCCGTGGTAACTGTGCATTGCCAACCCGATTTGCTTCAGGTTGTTCTTGCACTGCATGGTCCGGCTCGCCTCGCGTGCCGCTTGCACGGCCGGCAACAGCAAAGCCGTCAAGATGCCGATGATGGCGATTACGACCAACAGTTCGACGAGGGTGAAACCATGTAGGGGCCTAGAGAAGCGGTTATGCTTCTCGGTTGTGTCACTTTTTTCTTGGCCCCGTACATGGAGTTTCACGTCATGACTACTACGCTCAATCACCACTGGTGTGTCGGGATCGACTTGCACAAGGACACGCTCACCGCCTGCACGTACTGTGCCTGTTGCGGGGAAGTCGCGTATCGGAAGATCGCTTGCAGGTGCCGGAATCAAATCGTCGACTTCTTCACGGCACTGCCCAGGCCGCATACCGTGGCGATTGAAACGGTTGGCTTTTACCGATGGCTGTGGGAGACGTTGGAACCGATCGTTGAGCGGTTGGTTCTCGCCGACGCCACGCAAGCTCGCGCCTTGGCCGGCCGGCGACTGAAGACCGACCGGGAAGATGCCTTTAACATCGCTGAGTTGCTCGCCGCCAATCGGTTGCCTACCTGCTACGCGCCCAGCGGCAAAGTTCAATTGCTGCGCGATCTCACCCGACATCGCCACGGCTTCTCGCGACAACATGCTCGCGTGCTCTGCCGCGTGAAATCGATCATGAACGCCAACAACCGGCCTGGTCCCTCGCGTCTGCAAAGCGATGGGCTGACACGTTACATCAGGGCAAACGGTGCCAAGATTCCCGATCGTCACGTCGCGATGCTCTGGAACTGCGTCGATCAACTGGCGCTCACCGAACGACAGATCGACCAGGCCGAGAGAACGATCGGCGAGGTCGTGGAGCAAGACACCTTTGCCGAGACCTACGCGCTGCTCTGCACCTTTCCCGGCGTGGCCATGGTCACCGCCGCGACCGTTCTTGCCGAGGTTGGCGACTTCTCGCGTTTCACCGACCGCAAGGCGATTGGTCGCTTCGCCGGCTTGAACCCTCAGGTCTACGCCTCGGGAGGAAAACAACGGATCGGACACATCTCGAAGACTGGCTCGCCCCAGTTGCGGTGGATCTTGCAGCAAGCCGCCTGGACGGCGATGCGAACCGACGATCATGTGCGACGAATCTTCTCGCGAATCGCCAAACGGAGCGGTCGCAAAGCGGCGGCTGTCGCGGTAGCTCGCAAGCTGTTGACCTGGATGTGGGCGGCGGTTATCCACAACGAACCTTACCGCAGCCCGACGGCTGCTTAACCAAGATTGAACCGCGGGACCTCGGAGTGATTGGTGAGGGACGACAGCTCGCACGGCTTTTTGGGCCAGAGACTCAACGTCTAGATGAGCTCGTGAGGGTGAATGGGCGTCGTCGCTCGCGTACTGGATTTCATGGGCCTGAGGCATGTCCTCGTGAGCTCGAATAGCTGAATGTGCCCTTCGAGGGTTCTTCGAGGTCGAACGAGAATTCAAACCGCACACGTGTGGCCCGTCGGAGCGCCCACTTCGCTTCGGCTGCCGGAGGGCCTGCGCTGCGCGGGCGGTCCGACTCACGAAAAAGACGACGAACATGTAAATTCCCATCAACGCTTGACAGGCCTCTACATAGCTGAAACCTGTTTGAGATTTGCGCGATCGCATGAGTAGCTTAGAGAGTTAAATTCCAAATCCGAAGCACCGAAGGAAAATCCGAAATCCGAAGCACGAAATCCGAAACAAATTCAAAATTCGAATTTCAAATGTTCAAGACGACGAGACGAAGATAATCTCACGGAGTCACAGAGACACGGAGGAAGAGTGGTTGTTGGTTTTTAGTTGTAGGCGACGTGCTCGCGACCCCTAGCCGCGATGTAACACATCGCCGGACCGAGTAGCGCAGCTGAGAGACATACAAG
>JANQQA010000229.1 GCA_028285205.1 Bythopirellula sp.
GCCTTCCTCAGAAAGCCAAGACACATCATCAAAGCCGAAATGATGAAAGGAGTTAGGTAAATCTACGCACCATTCGCTTCATCGGCTTGGGCAGTTTTCTGGAAACCGTGATTCCACCAGAGAAGGTTCACTTCTACGCTGGAATCTCAAAATGGGAATTCCCTGATTCCTGCCTCAGCGTTTCACGCCGAGGCGTCGTGGGAGCATCCATATCGTCGTTGATGCAACAGATGTTGGATGCGGCTGGACCGCTTAATATCAGCTAGCGTCTTCGATACAATCAAGTGATGGAAACGCCGCAGAGACCTCTACTTCTCGTTTGTTTTGTGCAGTGTCGACCTGCAGCATGAAAGGACAATTTATGTTGCCTGCGTCTCATCCCACGCTAGTCGAACAACTGAACAACGAAATCGACAAGTACAAACTCACCCACCTTCGCGACGAACTGCTCGCGGCAGCGAAACCGTGTATAGTTCTTTTCGAGAAATTTCCGAACCTGACCGTGGGCCAAATGGAAGAAATGCGGGCGGCTGACCCTAGCATTCCCCGTAATTGGGAAGAGTACATGAGCGACATATTGCCATTGGGCGGGTCGCGTCTGGGAGGGACACCCGACCTCCCCGATTCGATTTCTTGGCCCACACATAATGGCAAGAAGATACCGTTTATTGCTCAGGTGGACCTTGGGTCGACACCAGACTATGAGGGAAAGCCAGTACCGAATGATGGGTGGTTATATGTATTTGCGGGTGGAGATGGCTTTCCAATGGCAAGTGCATTGCTTCACCACAGCGGACCACATGAAGAGCTTAAACGAGCACAGATACCTGCGGAAAATGAAACAGTACTCGATTGGATGGGCAAAGGAGCGTACTACAACCTTCTACCGATTGAACGAGCAGAAATTGGCACCTCAATTGCCATTGATTCTGAGTTGCCGCAGGATGGCAATTTATCATTTGAAGACGAGGACCAGATTTATGAGCTTTCTTCATCATTGGCACTGATTGAGAATGATGGTGCTTGTGCCCAAATCGGTGGACACGTCAACTTTCCAGATGCTGCACCAAGCGAAATCGCAACAATCGGTGGCCCTGAGGGGGACTGGAAATTGCTAATGGAAATCCATTCCGTTGGTTCAATGGTTTGGTCGGATTGCGGTCTCTTAACCGTATTCTCTCGGAGGTCTGACCTAAAACACAGCGATTTGTCCTCTCCCTATACCGCTATTTACTCGTCCTAGGCCCGAATGTAATTCTGGCAGTTGGCGTGACCTCTGGACGCGTCCAGCGGGTCCCTGCAATGGCTGGCCAAACAGATACGGTACCCCCCCCCAGTTGACACGCTGCCCGCAATTTTCGGAATTGCCTAAACTGCGTTCGGCTTCATCGACCTGTGTAGTTTTTTCGGAATCGAGTTTCCACCAGAGAAGGGACTCGCCGCCGGTGGAATCTGTTAGTTGCCAAGCTGCCTCAGCGTTTCACTCCGGCGCGTCGTATGGTTGGTCGATTTCCGTCACTCGTAGCGTCACTTTGGAACCATCAGGCAAGTCTTTGATTTGTTCGTGAATTGAGCCATTTACGTGGTAGTGCTCAGCAATCGGTATGACGATGGTGTTTTCAACTGTGTAGTCTCCCCCCAAAATAGGAGACTGAAGATAGCCGTAGCAGTAGCCCGGTTTTAGCAACTTACCACTGGCTACAAGTTCATTAACAAGAGGAATCATCAACCACTGATTCGCATTGTCTTCGCGGTCTATCAGGTCACTGAATCCATCACGTGAATCTGCTACGCGTTCTAACGTTCCTCCTCCAACGTCGAACATGTGTATGGCCTCATCATCGAAACGGACGAAGAGGTCCCCGAATCGATTCATTATCCAAACTGTTAGTTGGGATGACAGGAACCAGTGCCACGGAGAAAGCACGGATGCCCAGTCCACGTCAGAATGGTCAATCAGGTAGTCGTCTAAGGCCATTGCAGGTATCACAAAGTCCGCAGGCTGGGTGGTTCTATCGGCGAAAGAGTTCGATTTTTCGACAACTTACCACCGACAGGTTCACCCATCAATCATGGGTGAGAGATGGGTGCAAGCACGCCATCCTACTGTCTATGTCGCCTCAGATTCATCGGCTTGTGCAGATTTATCGGAAGCCAGTTTCCGCACGAGGTGGGACTCGCCGACGTTGGAAATTGCTAATTATCCAGCTACCCGTTTCGCCGGCTCAAGTTAGCTTTCCTGTATGGCGAACGAATAATATACGTTTAGTGCCAGAGTGCCCACTTGGAAGATGCAAGATGCAACTTGGTCAGCAATCTCTCATTTGCTTTTCGACGGACGTCCGGCAAAGAATGTTCGACTTGGCTGTGAAGGATCGAAGTGGTCAATTGCTGAGATGGTTGCTTTAAAAGCTTCGGTCGTGAACGTCGAGTAAATTACTCCTATCTGTGGTGCGAGAATATTGTACCCATCGCATCCAGTCCATGAGAAATCTATCCGAATGCAGTCAGCAAATTCATTGCCCCTGACATTAAATGCATGTTCTTCCTTTGTCACCTCATAAGTCATCACGACTGCACCGTGACTCGCTGTCCAACGATGCCCAAGGCTAATGTCTAGCGGCAGCTCAAGCGTTTCGTCGTCAGATTCGCCTGCTATGACTGCGATCCCTAAATCTGTTGGTCGATAGTAATTCGTTAAGTCTTGAAAACCAGTGACCCCTTCCCATTCTCTACTGACAGCGTAGTACTCGTGGCCGTTGATCATCTTCTTCTCCGAAATTGCCATCGTGGCGTGCCCAGACTCGATGGAACCATTCGAGTGCTCAACCTCGACTACAGCTTTGGTCTTCATGCCAACAACTAGCGGTAGGTACACCGCTCCATCGTTTTCGGGCAATGTCTGTGTGGTTTGAGGGGTCGGCACTTGCTCCAAGGAGGAATCAGAACACCCTGAGGCAAGAAGTATCGAAGCAAGCAATAGCGGCAGCATGTTGCTCCACAACCGGATGGATTCGACTTCCGAAGAACTTCGGGCGAGCATAGCGTTTCTCTGCTGAATCATATGTTATTAGTCAAAAGAATGTTCCATTCAGCGCGGTATGCTGATGGATACCTTCAGCACGCATTGCACCACCATAACTTGTGGCCGTAAGTGTTTTCAAGCTTCCTGGAAACTATCTAACTTCGTCGGCTTGTGCAGTTGTTTCGGAAGCCAGTTTCCACCAAAGAAGCGACTCTCCGCCGCTGGAATCTCAAAACGAGGATCTTCCAAAAAATGTACACCACTGGTGGTTTCTAACACTGTCTGTAATCTGCGCAAGCCGATAGCCGAGGCAGCGAATTTTTTTCACTGCCTCGGCATGCAGTAGAACTTAGAGGCAAAAATGTGGCTGTACTTGCTTGGCTCGATCCAGGCTCACTACAATTCGAACTTACAGCAGAATTCCGCAGAGGTTTCCTTACAAAAATGACTTCTCTAGATGAACTCCTCAAGATGCCACCCTGGCGAAGACAGCATCGTTTGATTTCAGCCCACGATGCACTACTTGAGCTGGGGGTCGATGGTGGGGTTGCATGGCTAGAAAAGCATCTGGATCAAACAGTAGGTCCTGAGTGGGGGGCGGCATTATACAGGCTTCGAGCGGAGTGGCGTCATATTGATCGATGGTTAAAACTTGACAAACTCCACTGCATTGCTGCGATCGATGCACTTGATAGCTATTCAGCCGCGAAACCGCCGCCAAATAGTGATTCACCAGAAATGCCCAAGGGAGCAGACCCGCTAAAAATAAATACAGCTTTGGACTCTGCGCTTTCAAGTTTCGGTAATCCTAGGATTGAGAAAGCAGCCAGACACATCCGCCATGTGTGGCCTATGAGCCCACGTAAGGCGATTAAGGTGACAATCCCAACACCCTTGCAGAAAGTTGCTCAGCACTTATTCGGCAAGGAAGAAGACCTTTTCGAGCAGTGGGAGACTTCGATGTCTACCGAGTTCGACCCTCCCAGCAGCTCTCTTGGAGTTTACTGTTCCTTGTTGTCTTTCGCAGACGAGCACGATGCGGTGGCCATCGTCGATTGGAAAGAGTCAGGAGATAATATCGTCGGTCGTGTTCGCAAATTGAAGTCCGCCACTGGCCTCGAAGTACCTTGGGACAAGATCGACGTTCGAGATGCCGAAACGTTAGAGGCCATTTCCGCCATTAGTGGCGAGGCATCCAAGTTTGGGAAAATGATGGTTTGCTTGGACCAAGGCAATGACGACTATCCATTAGTTTTCTTGTCCGATGATGAAATCAGACAACTAACGGACTTGCTTAATTCGGTCGACGACCTGCCCGATGCGGTCGTATGGACGTTCGACCCTGACGAGGACTGGCAGACCCGTAAGCCAAAATCACCCGCCGCAAACCCCGCGAATACGATGATTGCTAAGCAAGCAGAAAGAACTACAATTCGTTCTCGGACTTCAACAGCAGATGAGACAGAGCGACCTCAATCGCTCCCTTGGTATTGGTGGGTGTTAATGGTTCTCGGTTTCCTTTTTGGCATTCTGTGGCAAGCCTACCGGACGAATTAACCAGACTTGCTTCTCTCCCAATCTGCGTTCGGTGTGAGGCGACAAGGTACGTTCACGCAGTGTAGAATCTGAAGAAAACCGGCTCATTTGTAGAGTTCCGATACAGGCAGATTCCACACGAGAAGGGACTCTCCTGACGTGGAAACTGCTTGCCAACTGTGCTCAGCGTTTCACGCTTGGGCAAGATTATGCAGTTGACGAGAGCGGCTATACTGAGGACCGTAACGTGAGTTGCGATGGCCTGTTTTGAGGCACCTTTCGACCAACAACTTATCCATTTGGAGGCAGCAATGTTGCGTCTTGTTTTCATGGCACTGTTAGTCGTACCAAATCTTGTCGCAGCACAATCGACCAAGCCAATAACTGACGCCGATAATGTCTTCTCAATCTTTGCTGAAGATTGGGGACTGGGCTCCGTGGGAGAGCCCAAGATGATTGTCAGTATTTGGGGAGATGGTTCCATTGTGTGGTCAGGTGACCTAGTCCACGGCGGTGCTCCCTACTTCAAAGCGAAAGTTGAACCGAAAGCTGTCTCTGATGCTTTCAAACGAATTGCTGAGAAGGGCGTATTTGACGTACCAAGCCTAAAACGGGCTCATTGGGGGCCGGACTCGAAGTTCACGGCAATATTGTTCCGGCACGATGGTCAGCAAATTAGGATGGAGTCTTGGCACGAGATTTATGAAGCGAATCAAAAAACTATAGCGAGAGATACTGGGCTTACGGGTCTCAATGGCCAGAAGCTTCTCCCGGCTCTTGCCGGTGAACCTGCGGAGTATCTTCACTATCGCATGACTTGGTTGGAGCTTCGACTCGCCGCTACGCAACTTATTCCAAAGATTGGAAAGGCAACCGGTGGGGTCGCAGAAATGCGAGCAGGCAAACTATCGTGGCGTCTGCCCGATGACACGGAGTAGGGGCGTTTGATCTCGCAGCACACTACCCCGGCTTCATCGGCTTGGGCAGTTTTCTGGAAACCGTGATTCCACCCGAGAAGGTTCACACCTCCGCTGGAATCTCAGAACCGGAAATCCTGAAGGGGTGTACACTAGCATATGCTTCTGAATGGGTGCCTAAATCCCTGATCACATGCCCAGTGTTCGTTGGTGCCTCGTTACTGCGCAAGACGTTGATTGATTTCATCTTGGAATATGGATGGGACAGCAATTCCGATTGGGTTTGGTTTGGAGGCTCTATCCGCGTCACGAACGACAGGCGCTCTTCGATTCTTTAGACTACTCCATCTAATGGTTAGTCTAACTTTGTTTTGGTCGTCAAAAACAAAGACGAATATTCCATTAAAGCCGAGTTGGTCAGAACGACCAGCTGCTTGTCGCTCCACACGCCTTGCCTTTGCCGCCGAAACGCCTAGCTCCTGAAGGCCTTTAGGCGTTGAGAGCGAGTCTGTAAGAAAAAGCGAAGTTAGGTTCGATAAGTTCTTTAAGTGCTTCAATCCATTGTCGGTGACCTTTGTTCGGTCTAGAAACAAATACTGTAGGTGTTCCATTGAGCCGATAATTTCAGCACCGCTATCTCCTATCTCTGTTCCGCTTAGGCCCAACCAACGCAACCTGTCATTTTTTCGTAATGCTCCTAAGCCATCATCGGTGACTTTGGTGTGCGGCAAAGAGAGTTTCCGCAGGTTTAATAGGGCATTTAGCTCCGTAAGTGCTCTGTCGGTAACGCCTTGCCCAGTCAGCGTTAGTTCTTCTAGGTTTGCAAGTTGACAGATGTGTTTCATGCTCTCGTCAGTAATTCTTGTGCCGACTATTGTTAGCCGTTCAATAGATGGAAGGCTTGAAATGAAATTTATACTCCGGTCGTCAATCCTATGGCCCTTCAGTTTAACTTGAACAACTTCCTGGAAGTATTCGTCGCCGACCATATCAATTAGCCATACTGGTGCATTTGATTTAATGACGCACTCATAAGTCCCTCTCAATTCGCGAATTCTTTCTAAAGCGGCCTCTTGAGTTCGGGCCTGGTAAGTACGAGCCCCAAGCCAAATGCACACCAACGTGAGAAGCACAAGAAGCGTCGACATTCGAAAGCGAGAGATTCTTCGCAAGTACTTATTCATGCGAACATATAACTACGAAAAGTGAGCCTGCCAGAAGATTGCATAAATGGCTACAATCTTTTCGCTGATTGGATTTGGAAACCAAAGGCAATGATCGATTTAGATGTTCTGGGATCGGTTTGCACTAGGTGGCCCCATCATTCCAAATAGAGCTCCTTACAAGCTTACATCAGACACCTCGCTGACGCGACGTCGAGCTGACCGTTGCGCGCATCGAAGGGACTCGCCGCCGCTGGAATCTGCGAACTGCGATGCTGGCCCAGTTGATGATTCTCGCGTGGCTTGGCTTTAATTGACGTCCTTCCTTGGCAAATGATAGGATTTCTTTGAGAGCAGCCAAAAATGCCCCCGCACACACGGGATCAGTAGCATGAAAGACACTCCGTCGCCGCGATTCTCGGTTCGTAGTGTGCTCGTGATGCTAACGATTCTCTCACCCGTGTTAACGATCCTCGCCAGCATCGACTTTCAGCCGTTTGCTACCGCTACCACGGGCATTGGGCTGCTGTTCATCGTACTTTTCTACTTTGATCGGAAGAGGTCGAGCGTGCCCCTCGAACCAAGTTATCGTAAGAGGATCTACCAACCGGTGGAACGCCCCTGTGTAATGAATCGCAAATGCAAGGAGACTCGACAAAGCTTACAACGTGGAGGAAGCGAAACTCGCGAGCTACGATCGTAGTGAGACGCCAGGCACAAATAGGAAATCGCCGATTCCAAGGTAGGAGGTTCACACCGCTTGTGGACTCTAAGAATGGGAATTTGCTGAATTGATGTACACCTTAGGCAGTTTTTCGGCGCTTCCGTAACCTGCGTCGGACGATGAAGCTGAGGGTAATTACCGACGGCTTAAGTTGGATGGAGAATCCGTCTGTCTGCGTATCCGCACGTATATCAACTGCACAACGAGCCCGCTGAATGCGGCTATAGCCATTGTCCACGAAAGATACACCATAGCCAAGTATACTGAGCTATTGAAGTGAAACAGGTTATTGAAGTCAATCCAGCTCTTGCCGTAATCGGTGACTGACCAGGACATGGATTGCCAAAGTGGTACACCACTAATCGGAAACGGTGCTCTTAGGGATTGGACCAATCCAACCCAGCAAAAGAGTGTAAATATTAAAGAGAATGCAGGGAATCTTCCACGTTTAGTAATCAAGCGTACCGTCACCCAGCTCAAGCCGAGCACAAACAGCAACAATGTGATGACGAACAAAAAAATTGAACCGGAGACCCACGTACCCATTGCAAGTGAAATGGCCGCAGTAACGAGCAGTATAGTTTTGAGGCGAAATCTCATTGGTTACTACGCATCAAATTCGCAGCAGAGGGTTGTATCTGATTATAGTATCAGAATGTTCACTTATTGCAGTGTCCGGAGATGACCTCGAGTTGTGGTCTTAGCTGCCCCAGCGTGAAACTCCGGCTGCAGAAACGGGATTCCGAAAATACTGCACGAGACGATGATGATGGTGGTGCAGAATAGAGTACTCAGCGAAATACGGGATTGACACAGGGAAACTTCACAATGGCTGCAGAGAACTGCAGTGTCGAAAACCTAAGCCAAGATGACGCAATCTCCAAATTCAATAAACACTGAATACGCGAATACAGATTTTGACTTGAAGTCGAATGTTGCGTTTGATTCGCTTCACAGTGAGCTTCAGGAGGCCTGCTCTGTTCTTCAATATACTAAAGGTGAGGACGGTAATTGGCATGCAGTCTTTGAAGCGAAACACAATGAAGACTCACGAGACCGTGATGCTGCAATGGACATACTCCTAATTGTCGAGGCTTTGGAGTCATTGTCAGAGCCAGCGAAAATGGAACTGGAGGCTTGTTTTCTACGCGAATTCAACATTGGCTTTCATTGCGGGGACTCTTGGGCTTACGAACATCATGTTCCTCAAGATGTGGTTCGTTCCGTTGCCGACTCGTCTTGCTCAATAGCGGTTACTCTGTTTCCAATGCGAAATCAAGACGGAACATCGAAAATGGAATCCTGAGTCTTTCACGGCTACAAATGCAATTCTACAGCTAGCACGGGAGTGAAACGCCGAGCACAGTTGGCAACCAGCAGTTTCCACGTTAGGTGAGTCCCTTCTCCGCTCGATAGCTCTTTGTCTTTTAAGCCTCAGGAAGATGGCACCTTACAGAGGTGCGTAATCGCCTCAACGTCGTAGCAATAGCCAGATTGCTAGAGGAATGACAAGCCAACTGTCCATATTAAGTACGAACACTGGGTCACGGCGAACGCCACGACGCCAAGCCAGTGCAACCAGTCCCGATGTACGTGACTTCTCTTGTCGATAGTTGCGACAACAAGTAACAAAAGGCAGAGCACGATGTCTCCGAGTGAATACGCTAGATGCATCCATTCGAACACCTCGAAGTCAGAGAGGTTAGTCAGCAGCATCGCGTTCGCGATAAGCTTTACTAATGTCAGCGTGGCTATTGCCGCAAAGAACAGCCTCCAACGGAAATGTGTGTACTGTCGGGTAGCGAGCAAGTAAATCGCGACCGTTACAGAGAGAATGCAGCAGAAAATAGACTGTATGACATCACTACTCACCTCTCCGAGCATGCCGATAATCCAGGATGGGAACCACAAAAAGAAGGAATTGACTGCGTGAGCGACAATCAGCCAATGTCCAGGCGATTTGAATAGCGGTGGCCCATCCTTGAGGCATGCCAAGAACAAGATTATTGTCCCGGTCAGAGTACTTCCATTGACAATCCCTTCGATTAAGCCCGTGATGGCTCTTGCGGAATCGTACTGTTCTGAAAGCTCGACATTCGACATCCAGTACCGCTGCATCGTGAGATAGGCTGCTGAACAGAAAGTCCACAGCAGCAGGTGGGAAATGCGGAGCCGCGGGACTTGGGATAATGCCGTTTCAGGCTGAGTCGCATTGTTTAATGCATGGGCTGCTCGTGGTGAATGGTCGCCTTCCATGAACACAGTATATCTCAAATGTGCTCCGTTAGAGTGAATCTGTCAGACTGCAGCTTCGTCGCCCAGGGTAGCTTTAAGGTGGCCTCAATGGATGGCCAAATTATACATTAGTTCAGCAAATTCTCGTTCTGAGATTCCACAAGCGGTGTGAACCTTCTATTGTGGAATCCGATAGGGCAGATTCCACCTTCGAAGAGTCCCACCTAGGTAGTTAGCAAAGCTCCGGCAGTCATGCCCTGAATGGTATTCAATGACGTCGTGGAAAGGTCTATCATTGGATGATCTAGCTGAAGGTAGTTGCAAGCATAAGGTTTGAGTTGGATACCCACTGAAACCATAACCAGTTTGAAAAAAGTAAGTGACTATGCAGAGTTTTGATAGGCTGATTCGAAAGTGTGTGTGCTTTCTCACCTTACTTTTGGCGATTTTTCCGTGTGTGTATGAAGTACGAGCCTCGCCTCTGCTAAAGACCTTTGATTTTGGCGCGACTCAATTTGAAGAGCATCCTGATGGTAAAGCTGTCTATGTTTCATCTGGTCCCACAGATACGGTGTATCGAATAAACCTAAACACCTTGGAAGTCGAGCAATCGTTTTTCGCAGGTGACAGCCCCAGTGGGTTAGCTTTCTCTGACGATGGCAGTCGACTGTTCATTGCCAACCGAGGAGAATCTGTTTCCGTCGTTGATACCAACTCCGGTACGATAATCGACAGCATTCCGCTCCCGGGAAGTGCATTTGATCTTGAGATGGGATTGAACGGTTTGTTGTTTGCAACACCCCGGTTTCGAGATTCCGACATAATGATGATTGATACATTCAACAAGGAATACGTCGGAGACTTTGGGTATCCTATTGCCGTTTATAGATCAGGTTTACTTCAAATGAGTCCAGATCGATCAAAACTATATTTTGGGAATGACGGTCTATCGCCCGGAACACTTGCTGTATTTGACGTGACCTCAGAGACTCCATCCTTAGTTTGGAGGAATAGGCATGGCGATCTCGGTTCTAATGGCCAAGATCTTGCTTTGAGCCGAGATGGAAGACTGATTACCTATGTCGTTGGTGCAGGGAATCGTACAGATGGGGGAGTGTATGACATAGCAGTACTTGAAAGCGAAGGCTTCAGCGTCGTAGACATACTCGACGTTGGAGCGTACCCAACGGAAGGTGAGTTCAGTCCGGACGGAGCCGTGTATTACGCTGTTCACTCGAATACACATATTGACATTTGGATAATAGATCGCGACAAGTATCTTGCTGCACCACTTCTTGAGTCGTATTATTCTGTCGCTACACCACGTGCTAGCCGGGGAGCACACGAACTCTACGTTGACCCTACCGGTCGTCGCTTGTATGTGGCGGTTAACTCAGAGTTAAGAGTGCACGACACAGGACGCCGAATCATTCCGGAACCGTCGATGCTCCGGCTAGTCTTTTCTGCTTGCTTCGGAATTCTTTTCCCATTCAGATATAGAGGCTGTTGGTTGCGTTCTGCTTGACCAAACTCAGAGTCTTGCTCCCCGTGAGTTTACGCTTTTGGGGAACCCGTATGTTCCAGCCGAGGTGAGTCCCTTCTCTGGTGGAAACTGGATTCCGAGAAAACTGCGCAAGCCGATGAAGCTGAGGCGTCTTAGTACTAGCGGGTTTGCGTCCTCCCACATTCAAGAAATGGTGATTACCGCTTCATGTGCTTGCTTCCCCAAGTACACATGGCATCCGATACCGGTTTAATAGTTTCTCCATAGCGAGTAAGTGAATACTCAACTTTAGGAGGCACTTCAGGAAACACTTTTCTATCCACGATTCCGTCGGCTTCGAGTTCACGTAGCTGCTTGGTGAGTACCCGTTCGCTGATGCCTGGTATCTTCCTTAGCATTTCAGAAAAACGGTGCGTACCTTTATCGAAAAGGTGAAATAGAATCAGCGCTTTCCACTTGCCGCCGAGCACATCAAGTGTCGCTTCAATGGGGCAATTGAAACCCGCTTGTTTCTTGCCTCTACACATGCTTACTCCTTTGTTAGTAAGCCACATATATGTTGGTACTTCCCCAATCGCTGGCCATCACCATAGTCTATTAACCTAGAGGTCACCATGGAGGTGAATTCGAGAATCTTTTGAGAGTAAATCCATGAACATACTCATTGTCCACGCCCACCACGAACCGCAGAGTTTCTCATCAGCATTAGCTCAGCAAGCTGAGTCGAGCCTGAAAGCTGCTGGTCACCAAGTAGTTGTATCCGACCTGCACAAGATGGATTTCGACCCCGTGTCGGGCAGGGAGAACTTCACATCCTTGAAAGACCCACAGTATCTCAAGCAACAAATCGAAGAAATGCATGCCAGCGAAGTCGGTGGATTCTCGGCAGATGTCGAGGCAGAAATTGTAAAACTCGAACAATGTGACGCATTGCTCTTCAGTTTTCCGCTTTGGTGGTTTGGTATGCCCGCAATCCTCAAGGGCTGGTGTGATAAGGTACTAGCAATGGGACGAATTTACGGCGGTCCCAAACTTTACGAAGGAGGAATCGGGCAAGCGACAAAACGCGGTATGGTTCTCATGACCACCGGGGGTGGTCCTTCGGCGTACGATGGGTGGGGACTGAATCCTTCGCTCGACGTTATAATGGCTCCCATTCAGCACGGCGTCCTCTGGTTTAATGGTTTTTTGCCCTTGGAACCTTTCGTCGCCTGGTCACCGGTGCGGGTCAGTGATGAAGAGCGAGCGGCCTACCTAAGCTCGCTCGCCTCAAGGATGGAGAACCTTTTCGAAGAACCGCATGTACAAATGCCACCGATGGCCGATTTTCCGAACTGGGGACACGACATCAGGAACCGTTACATTGTTGTCGTGAGCCAGAAGTTGGAGCGGGACCAACGCTTTCATGACTTAGTGGCTGACGAGCAGGCAATGCTTGCAGATTGGAAGCGGCAAGGGAAGCTGCTCGAATTCAGCATTTCGGACCCGAATGATAGTCAGTGGCGGGCGTTTCTGAAACTACGCGCTACCAACAGCAAAGAGGTGGAGTCGATGCTGAGTGAGCTACCGCTTGCGGAGTACTTGTCATTTCAAACTACCGAACTGGCTAAACCAGCATAACGATATGGTAATACAAAACACCTGGAGAATATGCCCATGAATACTATCGCCCGAGAGTTCTATGACGCCTTTCAAAAAGGTGAATTCGACCGCTTCGATGCGATCGTGCATCCAGATGTCATCACGAATAGTTCCGCAAGCTTTGGCAACAAAGGAATTGACGCGTTGAAGGCCTGGGCAAGTGCATTCTTGCCAGCATTTGCACCACGGATTGACTTAGTTGACGAGATTGATGCTGTTGACGTGCAAGGCAATGGTCGAGCCGTGGCAACTATCAACTTGAACTGGAAGCATGTTGGCGACTTTTTCGGTCTCAGTCCATCTGGTCGAGAAGGAACGTCAATCGAAAATCTCATTATGACGGTGAAAGACGGGAAGGTCGTACGTATCGAAGTTGCTGACACGACACTCGACCTGGTGATTTATATGCACGAGCGCGGTTGGGTGTTTCCGCAGAACATCCGCCCAGAACCTCTGGTCAAAGGAATGGAGCGACCAGAGCGGCCCGAGCCCATTAGGCTCTACTCCTGAGTCAACCTGCTGGAAATAAGTTGCCTTAGGTGCGTCGGCGTGAAACGCCGGTTGGAGTTACGGGACCGCATGAAGACCCGGCGTCTGAAGCAACACTTGCAGAAATGGAATGTTCCAGCCGACACTGTTTGAAGTGATCTGAGAACGACGCGCTTGCATCCATCTTTACGAAAAAGGCTGATGAGCGAACTTTTCTGTGGAGCGCATATCAGAAGAACATTCTGTCGCAGGCTGAACCATCCGTCCAGACGATTGAGCTAAGGCCTATAAGAGAGACTGCCCTTTCCGATTGGCCGTTCCTAAAGATATGAACGCAGCCAGAAGCAGGTATAGCGATTCTGGTTCAGGAACAGCAAACTGCGGAGAATTACCTGTCCACAGAATGTTGATCGAAGGGCTAAAGGTATCTGCATTTCCTGCCATGAGATTATGTTCCCCAATATACTCGCCTTCGTATGCCCATTGATGTACTGATTCGCCGAATGCAACTGCATAAATATCGCCATTGGGGCCTCGAGTTACGCCTGATGTGTTATTCAATCCCAGTTCGCTGTCATAACGATTTACTAGCTGGCGGTATTGTACCTCTCTCGTATTTGGACTTTCCTGAGATTGCAAGTCGATCGAGATTAGCTGTGACGGGCCTGCTGCAATCTCCCAAACTTTGACCGAAAAGCGTTCTTCGCCTATGTCCCTAAAATAACCAAGTGCCAAAACCGTATCTGAGTTCGGCAGGTATTGTAGCGAAGAGGCTCTGAGAAGGGAGACTGATTCTACTGATACGGGCTCGGTGAGCTCTTCTGGGGCTGCACTACCCACATACACATGACCTGCAGAATTCAGATCAGCAGGGTCGAAGGCATAAACGTAGGCTAATGGCGATTGTGTTGCTTCTGCAGTCCAGATCTCGCCATTGGGAAGCGCCGCCAAAGCGCCACTACTTGTGGTGATATTGCTACTGCCAATACGACGTGCTTTAGGGGCGGGGTCGTCAAAAGTTTGTATGAGCTCGCCTTGCCGACTGTATTCCCGTATTGGGCCTCTCGATTTAGTCAGAAAGATATTACCGTTTGGTCCAACTTTCAGTTCGTTGACCCCATTATCACCGCGTGGCACCCCAAACTTTTTGACCAACGAGCCATCAGACGATCGGTAGGTTCGAATTGTTTCCCCAACTGAATCCTCTGCCCAAGCAGCAACCAGATATCCGTCCGCATCGAAATCCAGCCCGGTAATTCTACAGTTTTCCGTTTCGGGGCACACGTCAACATAGCCCTTAAAAGACCAGTCATTGTCATACACCTCAACCCCGCGAAACGCGCTTGACACGATGAAGTCATTCATGTCCCAGCCTATTCCGAAGACTGGTAAAGCAAGTGTTGGCAGAAACAACGTTACCGCAACAATCGGCAAAAGATTCTTCATGGACTCTCTGCTCTAGAGTTGGAATTGCGATGATGTATTGATTGACGAGTGCGCGGCTCCTCTAAAAGTGGCTCAATCCACTGCTGAATAGTGGAAACTCAAGTAAACGAGTTCCTGCCATTTGGACACTATCGATTGTATTGGCCAAATACTCTGTAACAAGCGTTTTTGGGAAGATAAGGCATCACTACGGTGGCATCCATCCAAAGTCAACTCAATTTCTGGTTGCTATCGCGAGCAGTGTTTCGCGGGTGAGTGTGACAAAACTTGGGCCTTAACGGCCATCTTGTAGCTGCGTTCGGTGAGAATGCCCGACGGCAGGCCCGGTGTATTATGACTAGCGTAGTTGAGGCCGGTTCTGCGGTTTCCGAAGCCAATGCCTCACGTGGTGCACAGCATCTAAGCAGATTGCGAACCTAATCTATCCACAAGCGGAGTGAACCTCCTACCTTGGGAACTACCGCCTGATTCCAAATGAAAGGAGTCCCACCTCTGGTGGAATCGGGATTCCGAGAGACCTACCTCAGACGATGAAGCTGAACGCAGTTTGAAGCCCCGGCGTTCATGCCCGAAGTGTGTCACGTCTCCGTTAGATAGCGGTGGTTTCCGGAAGTGTTTATACTCCATATGATATGTACCGATGAAGGGGGATTGAATCGAAAGAAAGTCTTCGGAGTGCTCTAATGAAGAATTTGACTAGTCGTGTCTTGGTATGTTTGTCGGCGACCTTGATTGCCTTCGTCATCGCAATCACCAACTGCAATGCGCTCGTTCAAAGCAACGCACCATCTTTTCAGTGGATTCAGGGATACGGAACTACTAGTTCTGATGCTGGACGTGGGCTTTCTGTGAGCAAGAGCGGTAGCGTTTACTTGTCTGGACATACAGACACGTCTTTTCGACCCAGTCGCAAAGAGGTGTTTCTTGGAAGTTTTGATGGCAATGGCGACAGAAACTGGATTGATACACAGGTGACCAACACCGGCGACACAAACAACGGGATCTCATCTGATGATGTAGGAAATGTCTACATCGCATCCACAGTTAACGACGATGTTGTAGCTCCGAATCTAGGTGCAGAAGACATCATCTTAAAAAAATACGACGTCACCGGGGGCATCTCTTGGGAAAGTCGACTTGATAGCCAATCTCGGGATTTCGGAATGTCAGTGGAGGCAGAGCAATTTGGTGGAGTTTATGTCACTGGATATACACTAGGAGAGCTCGGCGACGTAAGCTTCAATGGCTGGGATGGATATCTGGCCAAGTTTGATGCATTGGGTAATCACCAATGGACACGTCAGTTCGGCACTGATTCTGATGACTACGGTTTAGATCTTTCCGTGGATGGCTTTGGAAATGTATACGTAAGCGGCCTTACCAATGGAGCACTTGGCTCGCCTAATGCCGGTAGATCAGATGTTTTCGTAAGTAAGTACGATTCAGATGGAACATTACTGTGGACCACACAAATTGGAACACCAGAAGTTGATGTGGTGGTCAATTCTGCAGTCGATGAGTTGGGCAACATATTCTTGACTGGGACAACTGAGGGCATCCTGGATGGCGCCACTTCGGGGAATGAGGATGCTTTCGTTAGCATGATTGCCACGAACGGCAATGTAGAGTGGATTCGACAACTGGGCTCAACAGCACGCGACGAAGGTTCAGGAATTGCGATAGACGAATTTGGGACCGTACATATCGGTGGGATGACTCAGGGAGTGCTAGCGGGAGAGAACTTTGGCTCCAGAGATGCATTTATCGCCCGCTACACCAAGCAGGGCGACTTGGTCGATGTTCAGCAATTTGGGACCACAGGTGCTGACGCGATATGGGGTGTCGAAGCAGATGGAATGGGAAACCTTTATGTTTCTGGAACAAGCAACGGAGGTATTTCGGGAAACCCACCACACGTTGGTAGCCCGAATGCATTTCTGGCAAAAATTGCAATAGTCCCTGAACCGTCCACCGTCCCCCTAGTCCTGACTGCACTCGCATTATTAGTCTCGCGCCGTCGAACGATAAACTCTGTCGCCGACAACTCCTTGTAGACGGCACCATTTAATCCTTAGACTTTGTTTTGAGTGGTTGAAAGAACTAATCGTCGGCGTGCGACAGCGTTGACCGGGCGAATAGCACGGTCTGCAACATGTTCTGATTTCTATTCTGTTTCCAGCGGCGGCGAGTCCCTCCGCTTGTGGAATCTGCCTGCATTGGAGTCTGAAAAGAGAGCGATATTGCTGCAGGTTCGTCACAGACCGAAAATGGGACAAGAGTTTCACGTCGGTTAGTTAAGTGGTTTCTGAAAAGTCACGTTTTGCCTGCCCAACGCATAGGGCGTAGAGTTATATTGGCCAATAAGTCCTCGATTATTCTCGCATGCTGAGGTTGTTAGATGTCAGACACCGTGCGGATCAAATCTTGTGCGTCGAGACAAGAAGCAGACTTGCTGAAAAGTCTACTTGAAGCAAATGGCGTCCACGCAACGATAGCTGAAGATAACTATGTTGGCGTTTCGTTGCCAACTTCCAATGGGGTAGACTTATTGGTACTAAATGAAGATGCGGAGCTTGGTCGGCAGATTTTAGAAGGGCTTGGCGGTGCGTCGAATGAAGTACACTGAAGGCACGAGAGAGATATACTGCCTGAGTGTACATTCTATCAGTTAATTCTCGTTCTGAGATTCCAGCGTCGGAGTGAACCTTCTCTGGTGGAATACGATATGGCAGATTCCACCCTCGGCGAGTCCCACCGAGTGTGGAAACTCGATTCCGAGAAGACTGCACAAGCCGAGGATTCCGACCCGTGTTAAAGCTGCCCAAATATCGCGGTGGTCCCGTTAACCCTTGGCACAGTGTCTAGTGCACGCTGGAGACGAAAGGCTATGTTCCTGCGATTCAGCTTACGAAGTGTATTGATTCTAGTCGGATGCTTCGCCCTCACGTGTTTCATCGGCGTATCTGTTGAACGCGGTACACGTTCTTCTCGCCTGATTATGGCAGCTTACAACGGAGACGTTTCGTCAGTCGAAGGTCTACTTGCTCGGGGTGCCGATGTCCATGCACGAGATGGATGGAGCGGCACAGCGTTGATGTATGCTGCAGGAAGCGGACATTTTGACATCCTCAAGCTGTTGTTGAAACATGGAGCACCGGTTGACGAACGTTCTCGCATGCACAGGACTCCGCTAATGTGGGCCGCCCAAAGCGGCAACATGGCAGTAGTGAAATTTCTTATCGAACAGGGTGCGAACCCTAATCTCACCGACGATGATGCGAAGATGGCAACGGACTTGGCCAACAAGAACGGGCACTCGAAAGTCGCATTTTATCTGAATTCCGTTTCGCCAAAATGAATGAGAGGTCTGTTTCGACAGCCGAGGTAAACTGCCTGACCCTGGACGCACAGGCGTGAAACGCTGAGCCAGAGTCGCAACTAGCAGATTCCAAGCTCGGCGAGTCCCTTCTCTGGTGGAATCTGACTGAATCCGAGCCTAGGAAATTGGCGATACTGCTTCAGATTCGACCTGACCTGAAAAGTGCATCAGGAGTTTCACGCTGGGGCAGATTAGTGGCCTCGTTCGCCAGGCGCCAGGGGATTATAATTTTTCCAGGAGCAAGCAATGACATCAAACGTTGGCACACGTGTCGTTTCGCAGAATCTTTTGGTGTCGGCCGCGCAGGCAGAAAACACGGAATCGGTTGATTCAAACAGCATCCGCGACCTTGCTTCTCTCATTAATCTAGCAGTTCTCAATGACGATCTCTTTGTCCTTGGACGGGCAACGGACTATCACATATACGGCCCAACCTCAGACATCATTTCATTTCTGGTTTCTGAAAAGATTCTACGGACTGAAAGCATGGACGAGGCACAAATCGCCGCAACGACGATTTCTGCGAAACGGCATTTGGCTGCATTTCTCGGAGATCGATTGGATAACTATTTCAGCGATCTCCTGCGAAACGCACTTTCCCCGAACGACGTTGAATATGCCCTCGTGGATACGCCCGACGGCGGAGAAGAAGTGCGAATTGGCGGCGAATGGTTGAAGACCGTACCGGCTGGCACGGACCTTGTCGCCGCGCTGCGGGAAGAGCGAGAGTTCTCACGTTCGACGACATTCGTACTGCGAACTTTCCTATATCTAGGGTACGCAGGCACGCTTGGCATCGCATTTGTCCCTGATGCTGCTCGGGCAAACTTAATCAACGACGTTGTCAAACGACAGAATGCCTTTGTAACCGAGAGATTGCTAACAGAACTTCAACGTAAGTTTGAGACGATCCCAGAACCACAACCATATGATGCCCGCGCGCTCGTATCGCCGTTCGCGGCGGTGGCGTTTCAACGGTGTGGCGGAGATCGGTCACGGTTGGTTCGCGAGGTCGAACGGCTGAGAGAGGAGTTCAGACCCGTTCGCGGCACTCTCCGAGAATTGCAAAAGGATATAGAACACGACGACCGAAAGAGGGCAATCGCGGCGGAGAACAAATGGTTCAAAATCTTGGACGAAGCCGCCCGCATTTTCGGACGGCACCCAGGGCTGATTTCATTAAAAGAAGGAACTGCCTTTAGTGGCAACGTTGCCGACGTTGTTGACGACTATACCAGTGCCAAAGCATGGGTAAAGGCTCTCGCCGAATTACCACTAACTCTGGTCCAACGTGTACTGCGACGTCGTAAACTTGCTGAAATCCACACGCTTAGTAGTGAATTGCCAGGACCAACGGCAGTACGGGAGGCGGTCCACAAATTGTTTGGGAACGTCGATGAAGAAGCGTTCACCTGACATGCATCTAATCGTGGCATGAACGCGGAGCCGCCAGCGCGTTTTTCGAATGCAACATCAACCGCCCGACGTTACCTACCTCAGCTTCATCGTCCGACGCAGGTTGCGAACGTGCCAAAAAACTGCCCGAAGTGTACATCACTTCAGCCAATTCCCATTCTGAGATTCCAGCGGCGGAGTGAACCTTCTATTGTGGAATCCGATAGGGCAGATTCCACCTTCGGCGAGTCCCTCCTCTGGTGGAATCAGACTGAGTCTGAGCTTGAGAAAAGAGCGGTATCGCTTCAGATTCAAGGCATCTCAAAGTGAGTCGAGAATCACCGACGCTAGCCAAAAACATAGAGCTTTTGTTGACACAGAATGGAGTTGCTACAATTCATTGTTCTGGTTCTCATGCGTCCACGAGTGGTAAATACTCACACAGGAGTCTTGCAATGTCACGCTCAGTCGTACCAATCATTATCACACTTTGGATGTTTGTCGCAGGTTCGGCTAACGCCCACAAGCGTGTTGACTTAGTCATCGGCGAGTCGCAATTCTTCCACGCAGATTATATTAGAATCAAATCCGTGAAATCTTCGGGGAACGGTTTTGAACTCGGGGCGACGGTTACCGTCAGAGGCGTTTACACACTGAATTCCGTGGACTCAGCCCACCTGGGCTTCTATACAACAACTTCGTTAAAGGCGGGAGAGAAACCGACGCCGACGGCAGTGCAGGAAAGTCAGTGGACCATCGCAAAGAAGGGAAAACACAAGTTCAAGCTTTCCAAAGTAGTCAAGAAGGATGGAAGCCCCCACCTAACGTTTTATCACTCAGATACGAGAAAACCAATCGGTGGAGTCTACTTTGGAGATAAGTCCAATGTGCTCATGAAGAAGACTTGGTCATACAATCCACCAGAACAGAGCGATGCTTTGGAGCTGTCGACTGGATTAAACGCAGCTTCGTCGTTTGGCGTATTCGCTAGTGGACAATGATTGCTCGCGATGGTCATCAATGCTCCTTATTCCCGAACAGGGTTATCCACACGAGGAGTGAACCACCTCATTTGGAATCGACTTCGTCCCAAATCATAAATTGAGCCGCAAAATCAGCTGGCATCATCGAATCGCCGCTTACAGCAGGGACAATTCTCGTCGGCTGAGAACGCCGATGGCTGTGGCAGGGTAGTGATCGCCCTGAATGCTAGCGGCGCTCGGTGAGCGTAGTGTCGGTAGGTGACTCCTGCAACAGAATGGCCCAGGATCTCGATCGATGATTCGGGGATATGTTCGTCATGGTAGGTTGCGCACGTTTTTCGTAAGTCCTTCAGTTCCCAGAGCTCATCGACTGCCTTTGAGCAGGGGCATTGGTGACCGACTTTGTCCGGCCCTACCAGCGCGCAGGTGCTGAGCGCAATTACTTGCTGTTGGGCCGCGTGCTGACCGTGGCCATGGGCATTCTCGGCACCTGGCTCGCTATTACCTTCGCCACGTCCGACATCAAATCTCTCTGGGACCAGTTTATGAAGATTCTGGGTCTGTTTGGCGGGGCGATGTGCGGACTGTTTTGCTTGGGCATCTTTACCACCCGGGCAAATGGGCCGGGTGCGATCTTGGGTGCCGTCGCGGGCGCCGTCGGGCTTTTCCTTGTGCAGGAGCTCACGCAGATTCATGTACTGCTATACGCGGCGGTTGGGATCACACTTTGTGTTGTCTGCGGATATCTTACGAGTCTGGTATTTCCGCGGCCGAAACACTCGCTCGAAGGATTAACGATTTACACATGAACTGACGTACGATGCAATTCCTCCGTGCCTACTGCCAACAGCCCGTATGCAGTCCATCCAGGCTGTCACTACTATCCGGGCGAAGGCCCGATACGATTCAGGTCTCGGACCTCAACACGCATTTTCGCGAGGCACTCCCAAAAGTTGTGACCTTGCCCCAACACTTCAAAGACCATGGCAACCTGGGCAACCACAGATCAGACTACCGCATGTCGCGTTAGTGAAACTTTAGCGAGGATCCACTTATGAAAACTCTACTGACAACGCTATTGCTCTGCTCCTTCTCCATTCACGCCTCAACCGCAGCTGAAAGTGGTGATGCGGCCGCATCGACGAACGACCCGAGCTCGCGAGACCAAGCGCCTCGGCGAAGCAAGTTCTTACTGTTGGACCAACGAATCGTTCGTAGCGCGAGCAATGCAAAACTGAAAATCGGCACCATTCAGAAACATGAGGCCAATCCTCTGTTCACTGAGGACAAGCCTTGGGAGAAGCGCTTCGATAACCTCTACGGGAATGTGATTTTTGACAACGAAGACGAGATCTACAAATGCTGGTACAGCCCATTCATCGTCGACCGATCCTCACAGGGTATGACGCTCGAGCAACGCCAAAAAAAATACAGTCCAGGCCCTGGGCGTGAGATGGGGATCTGCTACGCCACGTCCGCAGACGGCATCCATTGGACGAAACCCGAATTAGGACTCGTGGATTATGAGGGCAGCAAACAGAACAACATCATCTGGCGAGGTCCCCATGGAGCTGGCATATTTAAGGACTTTGCGGAAAAAGATCCAGCGCGACGGTACAAGATGATCTTTCAAGGAATGCGTACAAGTCACTCCGCCAATGGCATCAATTGGAGCGCACCCAGAAGAATAGACGGAATTGGTAAGATCAAAGGAGATACTCATAACAACGCGTTCTGGGACCCGCAGTCAGCGAAGTATGTCGGCATCACCAGAACCTTTGGCGACTTGGGCCGGGAAGTGACCCGAATCGAAAGTCGCGATTTCGTCCAATGGCAGCGCAACGGTGTTGTGATGAAAGCGTTGGATAAGGAGCTTCAGCCTTATGCCATGCCGGTCTTCATGCATGGAGGTGTTTACCTGGGACTGGTAGCAATCCACGCGCAGCGCCCGGTGGATCGTGTTTGGACCGAACTGGCTTGGAGCCCAGACTCCATACAATGGCACCGCATCGCGCCCGGCGAAGCGCTGATCCCCTGCTCCGAGCAGGTATTGGACTACGACTACGGCTGTGTTTATGCCTGTGCCTATCCTGTGTTTCTGGAGAATGAGATCCGTCTCTATTACGGAGGGAGCGACTACCTCCACACGGGGTGGCGCAATGGATCCCTATGCCTCGCAACGCTTCGTCCAGATGGTTTTGCTGGCTATCGCCCGGAGAAGCCGAATACTCCGGGCGTGATTGTCACCAACGAAGTTCCTTACGAAAGCCAGACCATTGCCATCACGGCAGACGTGGAACCAGGAGGTTACGTCAGGGTGTCCTTGATGGACGAAACAGGGGACGTGCTGGATACGGCAAAGGACATCCTTCAATCGGTTACCGACCACGACTTGCAATTCAAGCAATCGATTGACGCCGACACGATTCACTTGAAATTTGAGTTTGCGAAAGCAATGCTCTACTCGTTTAAGCCCAACTAGAGCAAGTCACTATCGCATGTTCCGCTATCTTGATATCGAAGTAAGAGAAGCAGCTCCAGCAGGGCTGGAGTGAGGGCCTAGCTCGATTAGCTGGAAAACACCCTCAACCAACGCCGTTAAGGATTTTGAAGATTGGCCGAAGGCCTTTATTTCCCGGCGCGCGGGGATAGCCTGGGGCATCGCCCCAGGAATTGGTCGAAATACTTCTGGCGTTGGCCGAAGGCCATTTTCACACAGATTGTTCCTAGGGCGACGCTGCGCTAGCCCTTAGGCTACGGTGAACAAGGCCTTCGGCCAACGGACGCCAAATTCCGACGTTATAAACGAGAGCTGGAGAACGTAGCATGAATCCGCTTCGCAGCGGCGAGATCCACGGCAACTGGGCCACGGTTTTCGCATCGTGGAACGATGACGAGTCGCTCGACTTCGGCTGCCTCGAAAACCAGATTGATGCGCTGATCGCCGTGGGTGTCGATGGTGTGTACTGCAATGGCACCGCTGGTGAGTTCCATTCGCAAACTGAGCAGGAATTCGATCAAATTACGGAGTTGCTCGCCACGAAGTGCGACCATGCTGGGATGGCCTATCAGATTGGCGGCGGGCATATGTCGTCACAAATTTCCTTAAAGTGTTTGCGACGAGCGGTGCAGCTTTGTCCTGCCGCCCTCCAAGTAATCCTGCCAGACTGGTTCCCCGTTACCGAAGCGGAGCCCGTTAGCGATCTTCGGTCAAGCAGCGCTAAGTACAATGCCGACTAATGCGAATCACTTCTCAAATTGTGTAGCAAACGACATTAATGAAGTCGCGACATCTGAACGGCAATCAGTGTCCAATACCCGCTGGTTGAAACAGTGTTGCACCTCGATCGTGCAGCTTAAGAAGGTTGTCGCACATGAGCATTTTCTATTTCAGTATCAAATCGATATCGTAGGCGCTGAGAGTGGCGGATCAATTGTCGTTTTCGAGCATAGATACCACATGCTAGCCACCCGGTAATGGGGGCAATCACGGAATTGATGAACTTGCGTTTACTCGCTTCGGTGAATTTCACCGCCTTTGGAAACTGATCATTGGAAATCGATCTTCGCAACTTCCGATTGACGATGCGGTTCCATTTGGGGGGCATACGTGCAGTCAAATTGATAGCATGTGTTCGTTCCAGTAAGCCACCGCGAAATCAAGCCCAAAAGTTTACGACCGAGGCATCTTGGCATGTCAACACCCCAGAACCCTGACGTATCATTTCCAAGTGACTGTTAGCCACGTCATCATTCGCTATCGCGGCCATTGAATATGTCATCTTCATCGGCGGTAATTAAAACAAGCATTTGCTGAGTGCTAGGTACCACTAAGTACTGCTCTTCTACAACAAATCTGAGATCGTCGTTCTCAACCCAGTGCGACACGTCACTGTATCCCTCACCTTCGCGGAACTTGGAAAAGCTAACGTCTTCTCCCATAAAGGCTTGTGCTGTTCGAGAACTGACAGGAGCACCTCGCTTGACTTTGAACACTCCAGCTCTCTTAAACCCCGGTGAACAAAAACCCCATTCGATCGCACTACTCCGAATCGAAGCGACTGCACATGGGAAATCACAGAGTTGTACCCACCGAACGAGCATGCTCGTCAGGGAGACCTCGAATTGGCCGCGTGCCTGCTTAACCAAGTTCATGTTGGGTGGATTTCGATTGACGATCTGCCCCAGCAAGTATTTAGGCATCAATAATCCAGATGAGAAGCTGTCCGCCTCTCGTTCGACTAGACGGCCCGACTGAAACTCGGTCATTGAACCGTGGGCGCCACCACCACTCCTCAAGTAGTTGCGGTGGTGTTCAAGAAAGTAGTGACCAAGTTCATGGCCAATCGTAAACAGCACTTTGGGGTGATGCTGGCCGTCATGCGGCCACTCGTCGTACTTCGTATTGTAGAACAGTAGAAACTTTGGACTTTGAAACTCAAGGCGGCCATCGAAATCCCTTCCAAAGTCATCACCAAACGCCTTGATTCGCTTACCTTCATTTCTAATCAAAGTAAAAGGATCTATTGGCGGCGCTACAATTCCCGCGTCTCTGGTAATCTGTTCACCGAGCTTTGCAGCCTTTTCAATTTGTGCTTGCTCTAGCTTCCAATCAATCGTCATCGTTCTCCAGCTCATTTTCAGAATCGCCTTCGTCTTTCGCTTGTTGACGGTACTCTTCCAATTTCTTTCTTACTTCCTCCGATTCTTCATCGCCTTCAGATTTATGCAGAGCCAATAATTCTTCGGATTCCACTGTCTGCTCGATCCGTTCTACGGCGATATCCTCCGACTCGTAGCTGAGCCGTATCTCCCCCTTGGCCTTACCAAGGATTCTGGCCACCGCATCGCTATCCATCGGACCTTCATCGAAAGCGTCTAGCGCCTTTTCGATATCGACTTCTGCTTGAGGCCGAAACCCTGGTCGTACTAGTATTCGGTGTAGGTAGTCTTTCAAGTCTCTATCCTTTGCCATGAGATTCTCCCTCTGGCGGCAGCTCGTAACCAAGTACCCTCATCTTCGAACGAATCGTTTTCCATGCTCGGCTCCGATAACCGCGGACGGAACCAACGGCGATGCCCAGCTCATCAGCAAGCTTGGCGGCGTCAGAGACCCGATCCTTGGCGTAGGCATCTGACAAAACGACCTGACGTTCCTTGTCTGGTAGCTGGCTAATTATCTCTTGCAAATCAGAAAACTCCTTTTGTTCTTTCTTCTCCCGGCGCTTCCGCTGAGCCTTGCTCTCATCTTCAGGAGTCGTCTCTTCAGGAATTAAATCAACGAGATTGTCTTCTCCGAAATCGACGGGCAGTGCCTTTGCCTTAGCCCAACCCCGTTTAAAGACGTCCTTGGCCGTGTGGTCAGCGATCTTATAGAAGTAATTCCGCAGCGTCCCTTTGGACTCATCGTAGTCTGCTCGTTTGTCCCATAGTTTGTTGACCGCGATGCTTAACACGTCCTCTGCATCCTGGTGGTTAAAGCTGGAGTACTTGGCTACCAAAATCCTCAAAATACTGCTGCCACAATGGGTCAATATTTCGCCCAAAACCGACTCGTCGCTGTCCATCAAGCGTAGAGCCAGCTCGACCTCATCAGTAGCCGAAGAATCAGTGGTTGGATTGCTCAAAGGTACTCTCTCCCTTCATCAACTCTACGAGAAAGCGTTACAGGCACCGAAACAGACTCTTTTGTGTGTCCTCAGGGCAGAAAGTAGCCATTTCCGAGATGCTGCTAGTCATTTGTAACGCCTAGTCGTAGTACTTGGTAGAGGAAGGATTCTTCAGGCTTGATCACATGAATCCATCACCGCTCAAGGAGGGGCAAAATGAACGCATACCTCAGAAAACCAGTAATCATATGCAATCTGCTGCTGTTAGTAGGCCGACCGTTAGCTCTCATCGGCTTCGTAACGGTCCTGCGTGGCGTTGCCAGTATGGCACCTAGGCGAGAGATGCTTTTGGGTAATGGCTTTCTTCTAGTCACATCCGGTTTCATCGCATTTTTACAAGTGAGGTTTAATGTTTCGCATTTTATCAATTGATGGTGGTGGCTTCCGTGGCGTTTACCCAGCTCACATGCTGCAGCGCATCGAACAAGAGTTAGGCATCAGCATTCGCGAGCACGTCGATTTGCTGACAGGCACAAGTACCGGTTCAATTATTGCCGGTGGACTCGCTAAAGGAATTAGCGCCCGTGAGATCGCGTCCATCTATGAGGCGAAGGGGACTAAGATCTTCAAGAAACGCTGGTTTGCGAGGCTGGGGCTAACGGGGAGTCGATTTCGCAGCAGTGCCCTCCAACAGATCGTCTCCACAGTCATTGGGACTACTAAGCTGGGTGACATCGACACACCGCTCATCATTCCAGCGACCGACGTAGGAAACGGCTGTGTCCATGTTTTCAAGTCGAGTTACGACAAGGAATTCGTCCGTGACAGGGACGTTTTGCTACGTGACGCGATCTTAGCATCCTGCGCAGCACCCACGTACTTTGATCCCGTCAAGGTTGACCAGTACCTACTGGCTGACGGAGGTGTGTGGGCAAACTGCCCGGCGATGGTCGCAGTCATCGATGCCAAAAGACGTTTAGGAGTACCACTGGCTGACATGCAAGTCCTCTCGATAGGGACAGGAGTTAGCAATCAGTACTACTCTCAGTCGTGGCGGTTATGGAAGTACGTTGTTGGCTGGGGCTTCGCAACGAGATGGGGCCGCAGCAAATTCATCGACATGATACTCAACCTGCAGAGCCAAACCGCTAGTAACATGCTCAACCTGCTCCTCCAGCCAGAGCAGGTGCTGCGGATCAATTTTGACTCGGATAAACCACTCCCGCTGGATGATCCCCGAGAATACTCCAATTTAATTGCCAGGGCAGACAGAGACTTTACTCACAAAGCACACCTCATTCGCTCTTTTCTTGAAGCATCCACAGAAAGGCAGGCACAACATGCTTGATGACAAGAACACAATGTTGGGCAAAATCTTCGATTGTTTGGGCGAATCTCTAGATATTCCACCCAGTAAATACCAGCAAGCAGTTGATCGGTACACCGCGGTCGGAAAGCATCTTGAAGGAGGCGAATACTCTGAGTCGATGGGGGTTCCAGCGATCTACACTCAAGGGTCGTTTCGGCTCGGGACAGTTACACGTCCGTACCGTGAAGGGAAAGATGCGGACTACGATATCGACTTGGTATGTGATATACGTTCCCCGAAGAACTGTCTTACTCCCGAGCAAGTAAAGCAGGAGGTTGGCAAGAGGCTCGATTCCCACGGAACCTACTCAAAGCTACTCGATCAAGAGGGGCGACGTTGTTGGACGCTTGAGTATGCCGAAGAAGATGGCGTCGGGTTTCACCTAGATGTGTTACCTGCCCTTCCCGAAAGCCGTGACGTTCGCAGCTTGCTTGAAACCGCAGAGGCTTCTCAACATCTAGTAGAGCATTCGATTGCAATCACCGACAAGCGTAAAGATGGGACGTATGCTTGGGACCCGAGCAATCCGCTTGGATACGGCCTTTGGTTCGACGTAAAGAATCAATACATGTTCAACCAGGTCGCAACTTTGCAAAAGCGGCTGATTGCTGAAGCAACAACCGTCTACGCAAGTGTTGATCAGGTGCCTGATCAGTTAGTTCGCACGCCGCTACAGCGACTCATCCAACTGTTAAAACGGCATCGTGACGTGAGGTTTGACGGACGGCCTAACTCTAAGGAAAGGCCTATCTCGATCATAATTACCACATTGGCGGCCGAGGTGTATCGCAACGAAGCCAACCCTTGGTTGGCGTTAGAGAATTTCGTGATTGCGATTGAGAATTACGCTACTACACGTGTGATCCATAAGCGTGCCGGAGAGTGGTATATCCCAAACCCGACCAATTTGGCGGAGAATTTTGCGGATCGCTGGAACGATGCGGAAAGTGGCCGGGCGCATGCCTTCTTTGAGTGGGTAGGCTTCCTAAGAGAAGATTTGCTTGGGATGCTGTCGCTTTCTAACATCCAAGAGATCAATGAGCAATTGCAACCCGTTTTCGGCGTTGCGCAAGTCAAGGCAGCGTTTGCGCAATTCGGTGAATCGCTACAAACCACGTCTTCGACTGGCAACTTGAGTATGCTTGGGGCCAGTGGGTTGCTTGGTACAGGCGGCGGAACTCCTGTCCGAAAGCACAACTTCTATGCTGATTGATATTCCTACTCGTGAGCTTAACTTAGCGATTCAGATTAGCCATTTGAGGTCGATGTTCCCTGATTCCCATTCGCGGATCAGAGACCATTGTGAGCTGGAATGGCAAGGTGTTCTTTCGCCTAGTGTCTACAGTGGCAGTTACGTCGTTGGACTCAACTACCGCATCGGCAAACGCCCGCGAGTGGAAGTCTTAGAACCTGACCTCGTGTTACCAGCGCGAAGAAGCGAAATTCACATGTTCCATGATGCGACGCTCTGTTTGTTTTTCGACGATGAGTGGAAAAAGGACATGGTTATCGCAAAGACGATCATTCCCTGGACTTGCGAATGGCTCATTCACTATGAACTCTGGCGAGTGACTGGTGAGTGGCACGGTGGAGGCATTCACCTTTCGGATCAGTATTCTGAAAAAGAAGCTAGGTAAGAACTTCTGGGATATAGTTTATTGTCTCAGCCCGCCCGACACGATGAATACATGCCTTTCAGATTGTTTTGCAAGGATTCGAAGGCCTTAACCAATCTCACGCCAAAGCTCGTCACACGGCTTGAGCAAGTCAATTGCTCGAACACGAATCCCAAGATTTGCTAGACGCTTGATTGCCGAGGATGTCTAGCTCCGGTCACCTCAGATTCGACATAACCATACGATGACACGGTTAGTGACACGGTATTGAGATATCGTCAAAGAAAAACATTGACGAAAGAGAATGCGTAGAAATCAAGAGAATTCCCGTAAGATGTTTGCTGGTAAAGACTTTAGGTGCAAATCGATCGTTTTACACTAACAGACCCCCAGTCAAACGCGCTACCAGACTGCGCCACGGCCCGAATACCTGAATATATAGCTTTTGGACGCGACGAGAAAGGGGCTGTCAAACCCGATGTTGCGACATCGTATCACGAGTGCACGGCTTTGGGGCTCGCTCAACCAGCCTCGGATGTACAATCCTCGAAATAGTTGGCATGTCCACATTCGTGGTAAACTACGTACATTGGTCGATGCTGAGTGATAGATTCGTTGAACTGCATGGCGAACTGTGGCGGACTAGCCGTTAAGGACGATAACTCATTTCTGAGTTGGTGGGTCCCGGCTCTGGTGGCCAAACTCGTCGGCCATGCTGAGTAGATTGCAAGCAACTCCAGCTTGGTAATCAATCCATGCGTTACCCTCATCGCGTTAGATGACAGCAAGCACCGTCCTCATTGAATCGCCACGCGAAGCGGCCGACCTGCTGCGCGGCGGCGGCCTCGTCGCGTTTCCGACGGAGACCGTCTTCGGCTTGGGGGTCGACGCGACCAACGACGAGGCGGTGCAGAAACTGTTCGTCGCCAAGGGGCGACCGAGTAGCAATCCGCTGATCGTCCATGTTGCTGATGCTGGGCGCTGGTCGGACGCGGCAGCAATGCTGACGCCCAGCGCAGAGGTGTTGCTGGCGGAGTTCGCTCCGGGACCGCTAACCGTCGTGCTCCCGAAGCGGGCCGAGGTGTCGTCGCTGGTGACAGCTGGGCTCGGCACGGTCGGTTTACGAATCCCCGACCACCCAATCGCCGCTGAGATCATTCGGCTCGCGGGCAGGCCGATCGCAGCCCCGTCGGCGAACCGCTCGGGCCGACCAAGCGGGACCCGCTGGCGCTCGGTGCTTGAGGACCTCGACGGGCGCGTCGACGCAGTGGTGCAACAGGATGGACCTTCTCTTGGACTGGAGTCCACCGTTGTCGATTGTACCGGGCCGATCGCAACGGTGCTGCGACCGGGTGCGGTCACTACCGAGCAGATTCGACGTATCCTGCCCGATGTCCGCGAGATTGTCAGCGCGGCGAATCGTTGCGACCAGCCCGTTGTTCTTTCGCCCGGCACGCTGCATCCGCATTATCAACCTCATGCGTCGGTTCACTTGGTCGACTCGCCCACTTCGATCAGCGTCGCGAGAGGAGATCGCGCTGCGTACTGCGGACTGCTTCCCGTCGATACACCGGACTCATTAGCAATGCATGCCGTCTACTCCACGGTTGGCGAATATGCGGCCGCGTTCTATGAGTTCCTTCGCGAGGCCGATCGAAATGAAGTGACGACGATCTACGTACAACTGGCGCCCGACGAAGGAATTGGCCACGCGCTCCGCGACCGTCAGCTGCGGGCCGCTGGTGAACGATGAGCCGATCGGCCGGCGTTGATTCGCCGACGGTGGGTGGTCGCATTGCGGTGACGAGCGCGACCGTTCAACCTTCGACCGAGATTTCGATAGTATTCTCGCCCGGTTCGATGGTCTTGCGCAGCGGGCTGGTAGCTGGCCGATAGAACTTTGGCGGTAGCACCCAATCTGGCGATGGAGGCGGAGTTTCGCCGCGACTCTTGTATTCCGCATCGACCTTACGTTTGAGTTCGTAAAACTCCTGCTGCGTCATATTGCTGTCGGGCGGACCGACGTACACAACATAATCACCTAACGGAATGCCTGCTTCGCCGTTGTAATTGAGCGAGTATTCCCCGGAAGTGCCAATGACGGCGCCGGCAATGATCCCTTTGGAAGACTGTTCGAAGTAGATCTTGTTTCCCTCCGCAACCGGCTCGCCATCAAAAGTCACCGTGCCGCTTACGTATCCGACGGGCTTGCTTTCGCCGCAGCCCGAGCAAGCGACAAGACCAAACGGCAGCAGGAGAACGACAAACGGCGCGGACTTCATCAATCAACCGTGGAACAGTAGTGGACTGAGAGAAACTATGTAGGTGCGTGATTCAGACGACTCCAACCAACGCACACCAAGCACGGAGGCACGGACTCACAACCCGGCTCAATTGACGACGCTGACAACCTCTCCGTCATTCTTGGTGGCGATGCGCTTGAGGGTAGCCAGATCCATATCCTCGGTGAAGAACAGCACTGCCCCATCGCCTAGAGCCACGTGCACTCCGCCGGGATGGCTCGAACTTAACGGCAGATTAATGCCCCAATTCTCGTGCACGCCAGGCGAATCGGCAGATTTCGTGTTGATCGCGTATCGTACGGTCGTGGCACCGAAGTATCGAGTCCCCCGCCCATGGGTTCTTCGATCTGCGCCGAAGAGAATACCTCCTCGTCCAAACATCTGGATCTGATCGCCTCTCAATTTGATATAGAACGCGGATACTTCCGCCAAGAAGCCCGTGTTTGAAAGCCCATCGGTGACCGCCTCGAGTTTTGATTCTTGCCGAGCTGGTGCCAAAATGCCGCGCGGCGAGAATATTCCCGTTGAGGCAGAGCCACCGCAGCAGTTGCAGCACGTTTCATTTTCGTCATCCAAGAATCTCGGTGGTGGATCGCTATCCAAATCGGCGACGCCCCCACTCAGCGCGGCAAACTGCGGGCGTGTCGACTGGGTATCGTTCGGCCTTGCGTTCGCGTCACTGTGTCTCTCGATGTTCGCCAACAGTGGCAGTTCACTGGAGGGGCACGTGAGTTCGGGCAACGCTAGACCGTTCATCAAGAGCTTATTCTTGGGAGCGTTCACGAGCCAAGGGTCCTCCAGTAGGTCGAGTTGACTATGCAGGTTGGCTCGCTCGATGTATGGCAACAGCTCCACCCAGAACGCATACGAGCCTGGGTATTTTCGCCGACCGTCATCGTCGTCGTAGGTTTGGCTCAGAGAAGGAAAGTGCCCCTTGGCCGTGGCCAGGTTGTGCATGCCCAGAGCCAGCTGCCGCAAACGGTTGCTACACTGAGTACGTCGCGCCGCTTCTCGAGCTGCCTGTACAGCCGGTAGTAGCAGTGCAACCAGAACGCCGATGATTGCGATCACCACCAGAAGTTCAACCAACGTAAAGCCCGCTGAAAGCACTCGACGTCTTCGTCTGGTGAAGCGTTTCATGATCCTTCTCCGGACGAGGAGAGTAGAACCCAAGTAACAAGGGCTTGCGCGTTTCGATCCGACAAAGTAGCGACGACGATGCAGAACGACGTGGATCATGTCGACTGCAAACATCTACTCTACCGGATCGTCGACGACCTTGAGCTCATGGGTCACGCCCTGCTCCTAGTCATCGCAAAAATTCCACGATAGCAACTTAACTCTAGCAACAAATGCGACCATTGCAAAGCTGTCCATAGTTTTCGATAGCTCAAGGGAAATGGCGTCACGGCAGGCTTGGATGTTTATGTCCTGTGTTCCGAGTGATTGTCTCAGCATCGATAGGAATTTTTCGCAGATTGGGCCGAGGCGTTCAGTAGCTCAATATCCACACTCGATATCCAAATTGCGAAAGCTCATTCAACACTTGAAACGTCACCAGTCGATATCTCGGGCTTGCTCGACGGAACTGTCCACTGCACTGCTGGAAGAGTGACAGTGTCAGGAACACTCTTGGTATTCCCTGTTCTCAGAAAATCGACGTACGCATTGCGAAAAGCCTCCGAGGTTCCCAGCGCCTCGCGCAACGCGACGTGAGAACCTCGCTCGACGAACACAAGTTTCGCACGTGGGAAGAACTTCGCGATCTCGTTGGCATTTTCGAGCGGGGTGTTTACGTCCCAAGTCCCCTGAACCAGCAACGTTGGAATCTCCGATGTAAATCCCCGGCGAAACTCTTCGCCAACGTCGACATTCATCACGGGTAATGCAACCCGATAGGCATCGTTGATTTTTCCAAGGAGTGATACAGCGGGATCTTGCTCCACTTGTCGTCGACGAACAGAGCTGATGCCCGAGGAGCAGTCGAGGAGAAAAAAGCTGAGTGTCGCGCCACGGAGCGGGGCACTAGACTTAAGGCGTAATCGCGCAGCTGCCTCATAGTTGCCGCTGTTGAGGTCAATGACCTTCGCAGGCCAGCTACGAATGCCGTACCCATTGCTCATCCCAGAAAGCAACTGGTCTCGAATTGCTCGGCCGTCGACCAGCACAGTAGTCATACTTCCCGAATCGTGATCCTCTACCTGAACCGTAGCTGGCGTCGCATCAAGTCGCTCAGTGACTTCTCGCAGTGCTGCGATGAGTCCCATCTCTGGAATGTGTAGAGCAAGCGCGGGATCTTGCTCGGCGGCCTTTGCTATTCTCTCCAGTGTGTTGAAAACGTGGCTAGGCATGTCCCAGGTGTGGTCTGGCCCTTCCAGCCCGGACAGGATGGCTCGTTCGACGATTTCGGGATGATACCTCATCACGGCCATGCCCCAGTGCGACCCGAAGCTGCTGCCAGATAGGATGACCGACTTGTAGCCCAATGCAGCACGGGCATCGTTGACATCAGCGGCTGCTTCGATGACGTTAAATCCGTTGACATCGAGCCCTCTTGATTGCCAGTACCTCTTGCCCTGTTGGCAAGCCTTGCGCACGGCGTCGCGATACTGTTCTTCTGTTTGCGCCTTGTCAGGCCGAAACCCTTCGATCGGTTCAACCAGTGTGCTCGGCTTCGAGGAGCCAATTCCGCGTTGACCAACCACAACAAAGTCAGCGCCCAATTCCCGGGTGACCGGCCAAACATCGGCAGTGAGAAAGCCGGTATCTGGTGCGCTTATTCCAGGAAATCCTGGCCCGCCATAAAGCTTGAACACCGGCGCCTGCGTCGGCCGACTGTGCTCTGCCCGGAATCGCACGATCTCGATAGAAATCGCTTCACTGTTTGCGTCCCTGCGATTCATTGGCACGAACAGTAGCCCTCGTTCAAACTCGACTGCCTCGCCCGATTCGAGAAAGACTCTCTCAGGATAGAGAAACGCGGTGCCGATCGGCGGAGCGTTAGCCGCACCGCGATGGAATGCCTGGTCTGCGTCGTCGGCTAACACTAAGCAGACATCCCACGGCCAACCAAGAATCAGTACGATGAGCAGCATTTTGGACTTCATCTGGTACTCTCCGAGCGTACGGCAATCGACGGGTAACGAAGTTCACCCCATCAGATTTCTCGTGTGAGTAACAGCGATCTTGCGCGCATTGTTTGCAAAAAGTGAGAGATTATGTGAGTACCACAACTATGAAACTACGCACTCGTTAGAAGCAACTTGGCGAGAGATGAAGTAAGATTTTGTTGTCAGCGCGTCCTGAAGCCGAAGACGTGGCGCTCGACCTTCGAGGCAATTCGGACCACATTGGCATGACTTAGTCACTCGTCTGAATGGGCTAACTGGTATCTTCAGCCGTGACAACTTAAACTAGCACGAAGCTCCCACTTATCGTTCTCTGCGGGTTAATGTACCGATGCCTCAATTGAACTCCGTGTATTTGTTGGTTCTGCTTGTTATTGCTGCCACGCAATGTATCCCTGGATTAGCAGCAGCGGCGGAGCTCGTCGGCAGCCGGCCGAATATCGTGCTGATCATGTCGGACGATATGGGATATGGACAACCGGGCTTCAACGGTGGAAATCGTGAGCTCACTCCAAACATCGATCGGCTCGCTGAAACAGGTTTGCAACTCAAACAGTTTTACACACATAGCGTGTGCGCACCGACGCGGGCGGCGCTGCTCACCGGGCGGTACGCGTTTCGAACGTGGAGCGACTGGCGGTCCGAGGACTTTGGAAAACCGACATACCTGAAACGACTTGGGCTGACGCTGGCGACCAACGAAGATGGGGAAGCGACACGCCGCATTCATGCACTCGATACCCATGAACGGACGATTGCGGAAGCGCTGCGCGACGCCGGTTATTTCACGTCGATCATCGGCAAGTGGCATTGTGGCGAGTGGCTCAAGGAGCACTTGCCGATGCAGCAGGGCTTCATGCATCAGTATGGGCACTACGCGTGGGGAATCGATTACAACACGTACATGATCCCACACAACGCCCCGGCACCATTTCATGTATACGACTGGCACCGCAACGAGACTCCCATCCGCGAGGAAGGCTACGCGACCGATTTGATCGCAGCGGAGTTTGAGCGAGTCATCGCCAAACAGACGGACGACAAGCCGTTCTTTATTTACGTGCCATTTAATGCCGTCCATGGGCCAATCGATGTGGTGCCCCGCCACACGGACCGATTCACTGCCCGCGATGCAGCGCTCAAGTGCTACGATGAGGCCGTTGGTCGCATCGTAGCAGCGATTCGTACGCATGGTTTCGATGAAAACACGCTGTTGATTTGTACGAACGACAACGGTGGATTGACCGAGGAGAGCAATCGGCCGTTTCGCGGTACGAAGAACACGACCTACGAGGGAGGTGTTCGCGTCCCTTGTATCATGCGCTGGCCTGGGAAACTTGAAGCTGGCAGCTCAACAGATGCCATGATGCACGTCACGGATCTTTTCTCGACGTGCGTGAATCTTGCCGGCGGAGATCTCGAGCAGGACAGGCCTCTCGATAGTCTGGACATGACCGATACGTTATTTAACCACGACCCTAGCCCTAGAACCGAGATCATTTTCGAAGTGTCCGGCAGTGTGCGCATCCCAACCATCCGCAGCGGCGACTTCAAACTCATGGGAGATCAACTCTTCGACATCATTCGCGATCCAAGCGAAACAACCAACGTTGCAGCCCAGCATCCAGAGCTAGTGCAGCGCTTGAGCCAACGATTGGTTGAGGTGGGTAGAGAGCGTCCGCCGCTGGGCGAGAAGCCATTGCTGATGACCCCAGCATTGCCCTATGTGTATGGACTTGAGGAGAATAAATCGCCACCGGGCTGGCTGATCGAAGCGGTCGACTTAGCGCGGGCGAAGCAACCGCAGAGTTGGCCGGAAGGCAAGACTCCGTGGCCACAAGCTCCCAATAACAATAGCAGCAATCCTTACTCAGGTAAGAAGTAGTGACAATGAACAACGCAATCAATTGTGGCAACGACTCGGTTGTGAATCGGCGTGGCTGGTTAACTAAATCGATCGGCAGCGGCGCGGGACTGACTCTGTTGAGTCCGAACTTGTGTGCAGCGCAACCCGCAACGGTTGAGGATACAACCGTAGCACCTGGACAAGATTTCAGAATCAGCAAGGGCCGCGCTCGTCAATCCGTCATGGCCTGGTGTTTCCAGCCGTTGCGACCAGAGGAGCTGATTCCTGCCTGCGCTGACATGGGTCTGCTGGCCATGGAAGGCATCGACGAAAAATACTACCCACTCATGAAGCAACATGGGCTTGAGGTCTCCCTCTGCAAAAGCCATCCGTTCGCGCGCGGACCGGTCAGTCGCGAGAACCACGCGTTCTGCGCTGAGAAGTTGCGAGCAGGTATCGATCTCGCCGTGGAGTGGAACAGTCCAGGTGTTATCGCATTTACTGGCATGAGGGAGAGTGGTGTCACCGATGAGCAAGCAAAACAGAATTGCATTGAGTGCTGGAAATCGGTTTGCGGATATGCAGAGGAGAAGGGTGTCAACATCGTCCTGGAAATGCTCAACACGCGCGACGATTCCCATCCAATGAAGGGCCACCCTGGGTATTTCGGCAACGATATCGACCTGTGCATCGAGATGATCAAAGCCGTCGACTCACCCCGCATGAAACTGCTGTTCGATGTCTATCACATTCAAATTATGAACGGGGATGTGATTCGGCGATTTCGTGATCATAAGCAGTTCATCTCGCACGTCCATACCGCCGGCAACCCTGGCCGACGTGAACTCGATGAGTTGCAAGAGCTGAACTACCCTGCGATCATTCGCGCGATCCTGGATACTGGCTACGACGGCTATATCGCCCATGAGTTTATCCCCACGTGGCCAGACAAACTGGCCGCGCTGCGACATGGCGCCCGCATGTGCGACCAGTAGCCGGCTCTAGCACTTGTGCGTAGTACACGCCTAACGATGCCGTCTCATTCGTCGCCGTTTCTGGCGGCAATTTTGCTGGCAAGCACATTTCGGCTGGCAGCTTTTGCAATCGGGAGCTGTGGTGGCACATTGGCCAGCTCCACTGACTTGGTTCTGTGGCTGAGCACCAGATCCGTCGTTCACTGCCAACTCGACGGAGTGATAGCCGATCGCATAAACATGTTTGGTTGTGCGAACGATCAATAGTCCGTCGGCGATCGCTGGTGTGGCCATGCACGATTCGTCCATCTCATTCGTGGCAATCAACTTGAACTCCGCACCATGTTCCACCGTGTACACGGTTCCATCTTCTTCGGTGAAATACAGTTTGCCATCCGCGGCGACTGGTGAAGCGGTGAAGCCAGACTTGCCACTTCCTAAGCGTTTTCGATAATGGCGCTCGCCGGTTAGCGCGTCGTAGCAGCTCAGCAGGCCATTGTTCCGACACGCATAGAGGTGTTCTTCGTAGACGAGCGGAGTCTGCAAATAGATTCCTTCCTTCTGCATGTGCCATGCGAGTGCGTCGTTATTTTCGGTTTCGTTGGTTGGTGTAAGATCTCCCGTCGCGCCAGGCCGGACTGCGAACAGGGGACGGCTCGAACCGTGCGCACTACTAAAGTAGATCAATCCGTTTGCAAATAGTGGAGTGGGCACGGGGATGTCCCCGCCCCCGCTGATTTTCCAGAGCGGCGTGCCATCGGTTGGGTCGTAGCCTCCGGCGTGCTTGTATCCGTTGACGACCAGCTCTGTTCGCGACGGACCGTGAACAATTGTGGGGGTGCTCCAGGTAGGCACATCGTCACGGGACCTGCGCCAGCGCTCGTGACCATCGCAGAGGTCGAAGGCGACCAAGCGCGAGTTCTCCTGCACATCGCACTGCAAGATGACCATTCCCTCGTGGATGATTGGCGACGCGGCGAACTCCCATTGAGCCGCAGGCGCGGCGAAGTAACCAGAGTCCAGTACGCCCAGGTCGTGTTTCCACAACAAGTTGCCGCAGAAATCGAGGCAATGCAGGCCTTCCGAACCGAGGCAGACGACGATTCGTTCGCCGTCGGTCACCGGCGTCGAGTTGGCGTGCGAGGCTTTTGTATGCCTCTTGATGGTTGGGACACCTCGATGCAGCGTTCGTTCCCACAAGACCTCGCCGCTAATCTGCGATAAGCACAACAGCTTCCACTCGTGTTCTCGGTCGTCTTCCACCGAAGCAATGTTGCCGTACAAGCCAAGTCGCAGTTTGGGCTCTGCTTCACCGTTGTCGGCTGTCACGATGAACACACGGCCGCCCGACACAATTGGGGACGCAAGCCCGAGACCCGTAATGGGTGTTTTCCAGCGAATGTTCTCCTTTGATTCCACATCCCACGCATCGGGAAGATTCTGTTGGCTTGCAATGCCACTTGCGTTAGGGCCGCGAAACTGCGGCCACTGGTCAGCGGTAGCCGGTAGGCTGCAAATCGATAACGCGACGATTGCTCTGCATGCACTGATCAGGGGTACGTTGATACCGAAGACGGATGACCAGACAAATTGGAAGTAGGCAAGGCATCGCGTCATTGGATTTCCTATCCATCGGTTACAGTCGAGAAACGCATTTTTGTTAAAAAACTCTGGAATTCTTATCAAACAGCTCGGCTCACAACCAGCGCGCCGGCACTTGCTGAGTAGTCCCAATCTATCAGGTCGGTGAACAGTTTTCAGCAACGATTTTTGGCCACACCACGGCACGGGTCGGAATCGGTAGATTCTAGGAGGTGAGCTACTTTGGTGTGCCGCTCCTGCGCTTTTAAACGTCCGCATTGCCGGTAGCAGGCGTCTCGAATCCGTGGGTTAGTCCAACCGAGGTGACGTATCTTGATGACTTGTAGACTGGCGATAAAACGTATATGACAAGAGGGCTAGATACAGTAAAGGTCGCCAGTTAGGGTGGGGCACAACGAGCCTGTTGCCCGAGCATTGAATCGAGGTTGTCATGATGCGTGGATTCCAGATACGTGGATTATTGTTTGTCGCCATGTTGTTGCTTACTGTCCCGGTGAAAGCGGAAGATAAGCCGATTGTGCTGGGTTATTACCCGAGCTATGAGAAGTTCTCCATCGATGACATCCCCTTCGAACGCCTTACCCACATCTGCCATGCCTTTGTGACCAGCGACCCCGAAGGCGTTTTGGAGCCGAACCGACTTGCACCTGACAGACGCCTGACTGCGGCTGCGAGCAAGCATGGGGTACCGGTTATCCTCAGCATCGGGGGCTGGGGCGACGCGGATGGATTCGAAGCCGCTACGAGTTCGCCTGAGAAAATGGCAGCCTGGACGGATACGGCGGTGGAAATGATGCACTCCAACGGCTACCTGGGCTTAGACGTCGATTGGGAGTTCCCGCGCGACGAGTCAACACGCGATCGATTCACGGCGCTGGTCTTGCAGCTGCGGGAAAAGCTCGAGGCGCTGACGGCAAAGACCGGCGACCATTATCTGGTCACTTCAGCCGTTACCGCCCGGCCCACCGAGGCGAAGTGGATTGACGGACCCGCGATGGAGTCGGCCATTGATTTCCTCAATGTCATGACCTACGACTTCGCCGGTCCCTGGAGCAAAGTGGCGGCTCACCATTCGTCGCTTCAGCATCATGCCGGCGACCCGATCCCCTGGCGGTCGACTGCTGACGCGATGGAGTATTGGCACAAGACCCAGGGCTTTCCGAAATCAAAGCTTGTGGTGGGCGTGCCCCTGTACGGGCGCCAAATGCCAGTTCGAACGCCGCTTGCCTCTCTTGAGGGCAAGCCCAAGTCAGGTTTTTCAACACCATTTTATCGCGACTTCGTGAAGCTGAAGGATGCAGGCTGGACCGAGATAACCGCCGCGGATGGCTCCCCCTTTCTCGTCGCGCCTGAGGGTGAAGTGGGCTTGATTTCCTACGACTCGCCCAGCTCTGCGAGCCGGACCGGCGCCTGGGCGCGCGAGAACAATTATCGGGGCATTTTCTTTTGGGGTATCGGGCAAGACTGTGTCGAACCCGGTGTTTTTCCAGTAATGAACGCCGCCATCGACGGTTTTCACGACAAGTCGGAAGAGTAGCTCCGACGGTGCGTTGCGAATCTTGCGGGTCGTACAGCAGAGCTGTATTGATCCGAATTGCGACCCGCGACGCAACTGCGCCTTCGTGTCCGAAAACTCTGAGCGATTCTCTCAGTGCTCGACTCGCAAATCCCTGCCTGCCAAACACTTGCGATTTCAGCGGGGTTTCCGGACCAATGATTATTCGGAATCCCGGCCGAAAAAGTGTCCTAAAATTCCAGCTCGCTGTTTGCCGTAACGCGTTGCCTGGCAATGACTTAGTGCGCTGCCATCGGGTGTCCGAACTTACCTAAAAGTGCCGCCACGAGAAGCCGCTCGTCGCGATCAGCGCAGCAGGCAATCAAGTGCGCAGCGCAAGGCTGCAAAGCTTCGCAGTCGCAACTCGTGCCGGCACTCGTTGAGTAGTCCTAATCTATCAGGTCGGTGAACAGTTTTCAGCAACGATTTTTGGCCGCCGTGCGGCAGGTATCTTGATCGCTGCATTCTGTAAGCTGTGCTGCCTCAGCCTTTCACGCTGAACGCAGATATCGATGCTTTTCTAGCACCCAATTTCGTGCATTTAACGATTTGATTCCATCCAGCGAACTGCGAAGTCGACTAGTTCTCGTTGCGGCATCAGCAGAGCGTTGGCGTGTCCAGTGCGGCCCTGTTTAAGAAGTCCAGGTTCCTTGGCAAATTGCTCACCGATGGAGGTGAAATCGCTTGAATCTAGATTGAGTTCGTGAAACTCACACCATTGTCGCATCCCGTTTTCAACCAAAGGTGCCCCTGTGAGATTAGTGTTTCTATTTATGGCTTGCGTTCGATGCTCGGCCAAGTGCAGCGACGTATTACAGTTATGGTCGACACCCAATAGCAAAATCCATCCAGCAAGGTCGTAAATCCGAGACAACGGTGAACCTTCTCCAAGTCCAAACTCTAACGGGTGGTTGCTCACTATCTGGTGTGCTTTTGGACCGCGAGCAGCAAATGACACCTGTGGATGGCCGCTGCGGATTACTCCGCCCTGAGTTCTGAACGTCTCTGGGATTCTTCCCATCCCTCGTGTTGGAGTGAGAACTGTATCGTAAGCTGGCATGCTGTCCCGAATCGTCTGCCACCAGGACTCGGGAACAGGTGGATTGCTCCAATTCTTTGGGTCCGAGAGTTCACCCGAATGAGTTGGCATTACTAACGTCCCACTTGGACCAACTGAAGACTCCAACGCGTAAACGACTGCGACGGAACCGCCACAAACCCAACCGAGCGAACTCAGAGAGGAGTGAACGAGCAAAGTCATTCCGGGCTTTACGCCCAGTCTTGCCAAGTCCTCACTCAAGCTCTCAACCGTAATCGGAACGTCCCCCGAACAGTTGATTGCATCGCGTTCGCCATCTGACTCAGACATAGTGACGCTGATTGTACTGCTTCACCTGTCGGGTGGCAAAACCGTGGAATTCGGAGAACACTCTGGACGTAGTGACGTGCCAATTCGAGCATATAAATGCGAAGGTCAACCTGCCTCGAATTCATCGACCTTGTCGGCTTGCCAATCAGCTTCGACACGGCCCGCAATGGAAGTCAATCCGATTCAGAAACCCTGAAGCTTCGGCACGTCACGGCACTTTCGGCGTCTTTTGATCGACAGCGGCATTGTGACCGCGTGATCCGTGTGGAACATCCAGCCTGTTTGCCGCGTCGTCTTGATCTCTGGGCGCCTGGTAAGAGCCGGCACTTTCCGACGGCTCGACCGCGTAGACCTTGATGGTCTCATTCTTGCCGCGGAGGTCGAGATCGCCGATGAAGCTGCAGTCGAATTCTTCCGTCTCAGGTAATCCCGCTCTGAGTGATTCGGTGATTAGCAATTCCGCTCCATGCTGATTGCAGACGGATTCGAGCCGTGCCGCTGTGTTCAGAACGTCGCTCAGATAGGCGATGTCTCGCTTGATGATCCCGATCTCCGCCACGGTCGCTGGACCCAGGTTGGCACCCGCTTTGAACTCGGGCAAAACGCCGAACTGCTGCAGGTAGAAATCTGCGCGTTCCTGGAGCGTTTGCTTGAATTCGAAAAATGCGTGCAAACAGTTGCTGTCATCGAGGCCACGGTCGGGAGTCCAGGTCAGAATCGCCTCGTCGCCGACGTATTGGTAGATCTCTACGTTGCGGCGAATCGCGCTATCGGTCAGGTCGCGGAAACACTCCTGGACGAGCCGAAAGAATTGCTCATGACCTAAGCGTTCAGCAATCGTCGTCGAACTTTTCATGTCGAGGAACATGAAGATACGCGTTTCAGTCTTGGGCTGGTTGTACTTGCCCAAGAGCAGATTCACCAGCACGCGTGGGCCGGCCATCGCCGACATCTGTCTGACAAAATTCAACGCTAACGACGTCAGCCATACGTAGAACAGAAATACCGCCATCTCTGGTTGAAGCACCTGACTGGTACCTTCGATCCACGCCTCGGTAAGAGTCATGTCGCCAACGACAACGGCGATTACTCCGCGCATCACCATTGCGAACATGACCGCAAGGAGCAGAGCGCACGATTTTGCTAGAATAAGAAAGCCGAATGGGCGAGCGCGAAAAGTCCTCGATTCGGCCATGATCGTGATGAGCTGGAATGCGACTCCCAAAACCACGCTTGCCATGAGCCAAACGAGGACGAGAGTCGACAAGTCCGGATCCCAGCCCGCGATCGATTCGGCGCCTACCCGACGAATCAAGACGTACAGACCGGTGGCACCGGCCCACGCTGCGATCGAAAGCGCTAGAGACCGTAGATGAGGTGGCAGCTTCTTCACGATGACCAGCATACCCTATGCTGCAGGAATTGAGACATCATTCGGCACGCTCCTGCAACTTCTATTGCCTCAATAGCAAAACCAAGAGCACCAGCGTGACCAAGCATGACAGCCAAGTACGGGCGACATTCGAGCGATTCCAACGGTCCTCGAAGCCGGATCGAGCTGTCGTTGTCGCGGAGTCTGCCAAGTCGGCAACGTCCAGAGCTTGTAACGAATTGTTGAGCGGGATGTTTATCGTGATGGTCGGCAATTGCACTCCCAACAGATAGATCACCACTGCGGAGATCATCATCGCACGCCCCACGGGGTCTAGTTGTGCTATGCCGAAGACCGTCGAAGCAATCAAGCTAACGGCTGAGCCAATCCAAACTAACATGAACAAGGGTTGATTATCTTGTATGATGCGGTCCATGACTTGGAAAGCGCGGAGGAACTCGCCGTCGTTGAGTTTTCGTATCCCCGGCATCACAACCACGGCAAAGGCAAAGAGAAAGCCGGCCACAAGCGACGTCAAGAAAGTCGCGACCATCAGCGAAATAGCAAAGAAACTCATGCGTGCTTACAATCGGTGCGAAGAGAAGACTACCGTCACAGTCTTCCCGGATTGTATTTGACGTCGCGTTGAGCAGGCAACCCTCGGAGTTGAGCGCTACCCCTGAAGGCAGGTTGCCCGGCCGCTATCTGCGGTCCGCCGTTACTTCTTGCGCTTCTTGCCACGCTTGCGATCCGGATTCGAATCACGCTGCTTGAGCGCTTTCCACGCTTGCTTGGCGTAGCTTCCATCGAGCCGGGCCAGTTGGTGCCGGCGGACGTCGAGGGTGAAGCTGCCGCGTCGAGGGTGCTTGACCAGTACGAATGGTAGGCAGACCGACTCGACCTTTAGTGGCACGCCGCTCTCGCTGGCGAGAAAACGGATGGGCACGGTCTGCGAGCGATCGTCGAGCGCGTCATCGCAGTACCAAAAGAACGACGCGTAGTCGTAGGTCTCAAACAGCGGCGCGACGTAGTCGCCGACGCGCACGTCTTCCGGCGCAAGCGACTTGGCAAGCGTGCATGTGTCGGTGACGCAATCAGATTGTGAAACGGAATCGGGCATACCCCCGCAGACACAACTTGTGCCGGAAGGTTCAAGGGCCTGATGATGGGGACGTTAAGCACGCATCGAAACTGCCAGAACTAACATCAGAACACTGGCTTAATGTTCTTCAGCCGTGATTCGGTTTCGGCCATGAGCGCGTCTTCGGCGGTTTCGTCAGCCGCGACGTAGGTGACGGAGAAGCGCAAGAATGGCCCCGCGTCGTCCCAGGGGACGGTGCAGATTGATTGTTCCTTGATGAGATACTGGCTGGCTGCCTCGCCGTTCTCAAAGGTTGGGCCGCCTTCCAGACCTTTCGGCGCTGGCGTGTAGAGAAAATACGTGCCGCCGGGCATGTCGCACTGAAAGCCGCAGCGCTGCAACATCGCGACGAGTTTTTCCAGGCGGCGTTTATATTTGGCGTGGATGCGACGAGGGATCGACTCGTCGTCGAGCGCGGCGGCGGCCGCTTTTTGGATCGCGATGAACTGGCCCGAATCGCAGTTGTCCTTGACGTCGGCGAACGCACTTACCAATCGCTGATGACCGCAGACCCAGCCCATTCGCCAGCCGATCATGTCGAACCCCTTCGACATCGAATGCACCTCGACGCCCACGTCCATCGCGCCGGGCACGCTCAAAAAACTGTTGGGCTCGCGGTCGAACGAGAGCAACGCGTGCGCCGCGTCTTGCACAACGACGAGCTGATTGTCTTTGGCGAACTGCACGACTTGTTCGTAGAACTCCCGCGTAGCGGTCGCTCCGGTTGGGCTGTTGGGGTAGCACAGCACCAACAACTTTGCCTTCGCTAGAATATCCGGCGAAATACCGCCGAGGTCAGGCAGAAAGTTGTTTTCAGCCAGCAGCGGCAACTTGTGGACGATGCCACCGTAGTAGGCGGTGTGGGTTCCCGCGACCGGATAGCCGGGTACGGTCATGAGCGTGATATCGCCGGGATTGATCAGCGTCGCCGGCAGCATCGAGAGCGCCGTCTTCGAGCCGATGCAGTGATTGATTTGGCTGGCAGCGTCGAGTGTCACTCCGTACTCACGCTGCATGAACCGCGCGACGGCCTCTTTGAACTCGGCGATGCCGTTATCCGCGTACCCACGGTTTTCGGGTTTGCTGATCTCCTCGGCCATGACGCGGCGGACCGTTTCGTCGGCCATCGCGTCATTCTCGCCGATGCCGAAATCGAGCAACTCGCGCTCAGGATGCTCAGCGAGTGCCTGCCGCTTGGCGCGCTTAATCTTTTCAAACTTGTAGATTTCTGTGCCTTTGCCGTACTGCGAACCACCAATCCGATCGGCAAACAACATTTGAAAATACGGGTCCGACATGGAAAACTGCTTCCTCTGTGGTCGAGAATCGATTTGCGGGAAGCCCATAAAATACACTTCGCCGACGCCATTCGCTAGGCGTTCCAAGCCTGGTCGCCACCGCGGCCGACTGGCGTTCGCTACGGTTGACGTCGTACAATAGTGGATTCGCTGAATCTCCCATCCAATTAGGTGACCTTATGCCTGGCTTACTTCCCGACGTCGATCCTGACGGACTGCTTGAATACTCGGTCGTGTACACCGATCGCGCGTTGAATCACATGTCGCAATCTTTTCAGGGCGTGATGAACGAGCTGTCATCGTCGCTCAAAGAGGTTTACAACGCTGCGGCTGTTGTCGTGGTGCCAGGGAGTGGGACGTTTGGGATGGAAGCGGTGGCGCGGCAGTTCGCCACCGGCAAGAAGTGTCTTGTCATTCGTAACGGCTGGTTTAGCTATCGCTGGACGCAGATCTTCGACATGGGTGGTATCCCGTCGTCGTCGACGGTGCTCAAGGCACGGCAAGTGGAAGACGGTCCGCAGGGGGCGTTCGCGCCGGCACCTCTGGAAGAAGTCGTCGCAGCGATCCAAACGGAAAAGCCTGACGTAGTATTCGCGCCGCATGTGGAAACGTCTGCCGGCATGATCCTGCCCGACGACTATTTGCGCGCTGTGGCCGAAGCAGTGCACTCGGTCGGCGGTATGTTCGTACTCGACTGCATCGCGTCGGGCACGATATGGGTCGATATGGAAGCAAGTGGCGTCGACGTACTCGTCAGCGCGCCGCAGAAAGGCTGGAGCGGCTCGCCGTGCGCCGGGCTCGTGATGCTCAGTCCCTTAGGTTTGGAACGGCTCGCCTCGACGACCAGCACGAGCTTCGCTTGCGACCTAGGCAAATGGCACCAAATTATGCAGGCCTACGAAAACGGTGGACACGCCTATCATGCCACGATGCCCACCGACGGCTTGAGGGCGTTTTGCCAAGTAATCAACGAGACGAAATCGTTCGGCATCGCCGCGGCGCGCGACGCCCAACAGTCGCTCGGCGACAGAATCCGCGCCGTGCTTGAGCATCAAGGTTTCAAGAGCGTAGCCGCCGAGGGATTCAAGGCACCTGGTGTGGTCGTCAGCTATACCGACGATCCCGAGATTCACAACGGCAAGAAGTTTGCCCAGCTGGGCCTGCAAATCGCCGCTGGCGTGCCGCTGCAGTGTGATGAGCCAGAGGGATTCCAGACATTCCGGATCGGACTATTTGGCCTCGATAAGCTGAAGAACGTCGACGCCACGGCCGCGCGATTTGAGGAAACGCTAACGCAATTCGCGTAGCGCGATCTGCCAGCGAAGCACATAACCCCGCCGACCCGGAGGCCGACGGGGCTACGAAACGCACAGGCGCTGTTGTGCAGTCATCCCTCCTTGGTGCGCCAGAAGAAACAAAGCACGGAGGCGAGCAACAGCGTCAACGTGCTTGGTTCGGGGATGCGAGCGGCCGCCGCAGGTTGCTGTGGTCCGATCGGACCGAACTGTCGTTGGACTTCCAAGAAGTCCCAGCCGTTGATGTCGTTGTCGAACGTGGCGTCGCCGTGTTCGAATCCACCGAGCGATCCGTAGTGGCTGTTCCAGATCGCCGTGTCTTGCTGATCCACGACACCGTCGACGTTGAAGTCGGCGTAGGTCTCGTGGTAACGCAGGTGCTCCTCCTCCAAAATCAGCCGCATCTGCGACTCTTCGCTGCCAGGTTGCATGAGGACTTCAATGCCGCCGCCTGTCATCCATTCGTTCGCCGTGTGACCGAAGAAGAATCCGTCTGGCTGTGGCATCACCATCCACCCGTCCAACCCAGGTGGAAAGTTCTGAAAGGCTTCGGCCAGAGCCAAATCGAGCTGTTGTTGCTCCGCGTTGTCTGGGAGTTGAATCGTTTGCGTGAACAAGGGCGCATCATGCACGTCCAGCAGATTGATATGAATTTCGTTCAACACGTCCGGCAGACCAAACGGATCGGGCGGCAATTGCAGCTGGAACCAGTGCGACGGCAATGGCGGTAGCGAAGGCACGGCGGGCGCGGGAGGCGGCGGCGCAGGCGCCCAGACGCGAAACGCGCGGCTGACGCCCCAGGGACCGATCGTGCCGCCGGGGCCGCTGAGTCCGCCGAACGCCGTACCGTACTTGGTTCCCGCTGCGAGCGGGTCGAAGAAGAATCCCTCTTCTTGGTTGTGCTGGGAGATGATCAATGTATTCCCGCTCGCCGTGGCGACGATGCCTGTCTGCGCGGTTATGTCATCAGCCACCATCTGTGCCGCGTCGGCATCAGACGTGCCCGCTGGAAAGGCGGTCGTGACCGAACCGCCGCCGGTCGGATTGTTGCGAATCGAAATGCCAAACGCCCAGTTGTTGACGGGCGTAGCGCCTCCGGGAGATTTGATCGTGAAACGGCGTTCGTTAGCGTGCGCAGCAGCCGTCAGCAACGCGAGTATCAATACTGCGT
>JANQQA010000233.1 GCA_028285205.1 Bythopirellula sp.
AGCGTAACTCCAGGCCTCAGCCGCCAGAACGTCTCCGGATCACCCTCGACAAGCTCAATAAACTGACCTCTCTCGTCGCCGGACAGTCGCTTCTCCATCTGCACGAAACGCACGAGAGGTGGGTCCGCAACGCCTCGTGCGACCAATTCGCCGACGACACCAGCAAGTAGCAACGCGCCGCCCGCCACGATTAATTTCGCGCGATAGCTCACCCGATTTGAGGTTGGAGCGCTAGTTTGTGCACCTGTGGGGCGCATGTCGATCCGCCGCGATAAGGCGTCCTAGAACAATGTGTAGATGAACGGCGCGGCGGGTGTTGAGCCGAGAAAGATAATGGTCGCCACCAATGTGAGCGCAATGAATAACGGGACCAACCACCATTTCTTGTTGTGGGCAATAAGTCCGACGATCTCTTGCATCAAACCAGGTGGCGGCTCGTCAGACATGCGGGCAAACTGATCGTGTTGCGACGGCTCGACGCTTTGTTTTCCTTGATCATCCATTACAACGCCTAGTCAGTATTGGCGGAAGTATCGCTCGGGTTCGCTGACGACTTCGCGGTCTGACCAGTAGCTCTCGGCTTCTGGGTCCCAACCACGGGTAAGCGGGTCACCGACGAGCGCACGTCGCAGCCACCCTATCGGTGTTAGTACAACATAATATAGCACGACAAGTAGCAACAGAGAAATGATCACGCCGATCGGGTAGACCGCCATCATCCATCCGACATAAATCGATCGGCGTAGTGATGGTGCGGCGGCGTATACAAGCAGTAGAATAGAAGCTACCGAGCCGATGCGAATTGCCCAGCGCGGCGATGCAAACTTCCACCACACGATCGTCACGACAACGCATGAAAAAACCGCAAGCAATACGCCGAATATCTTTAGATCACGCGCTGTCGGGTTTCGATTGATAGCATTCATGTCGGACATGACCAACGAGTTTGGGTAGTTAGTCTAACGAAAACTGAGCGACGTGTTCGGCACTGAACTGCGGATGAGACGCCTGATCGTCTTTCAACACGACAAAGTCCTCTAGAACCAACGCATCCATTCCCGTTGCCAGAAAGCAACGTACAGCATCAGTTGCCGTACAGACAATCGGTTCTCCACGCACATTGAAGCTTGTGTTGATCAACAGCGGACAACCGGTAAGTTCGTAGAAACTTTGAAGCAGCCGGTAGTATTTATTATGTCGGTATTTGTCAACGGTTTGGACGCGGGCCGAATAGTCAACGTGCGTAATCGCCGGGATGTCCGATAGCTGATCGCTGAGCTTCTCCAGTCCGACTAAACCCGACGTTGGCGGACGACGTTTTTCGTCCGCGACTGCGGCGACCAATGTCATGTAGGGAGCGTCTTCACAGGCTCGCGTGTCGAAGAACTCATGGACATGCTCTTGAAGAACGCTCGGCGCAAAAGGGCGAAACGACTCGCGAAACTTGATTTTGCGATTCATGAGCGATTGCATCTTGGGGCTGCGTGGATCACCTAAGATGCTTCGTCCCCCCAGCGCGCGGGGGCCAAATTCCATCCGGCCTTGAGCCCATCCGACGACCTTACCTTCTGCCAACAATTCAGCGACGCGATCGCATAAAGTCTGCTCGTCACTGATCTGGGTGTAGTCGACGCCGGCATCGTCGAGTGCGGCGCGGGCTTCGTGAGACGTGATGCGCGGGCCAAGCCGAGAGCCGTGCTGACCGTCTGGAGAACCCGGTTGTCGTGCGTTGCCGAGTAGTTGGTGCCAGATAAGCATCGCCACCCCCAATGCGCCGCCGGCATCGCCGGCCGCAGGCTGGACCCAGATGTTTTCGAATGGAGTCTCGCGTAGGATTCGTCCAGCACCAACGCAGTTCAACGCAACACCTCCCGCCAGGCAGAGATTGTCCAGGCCGGTTTGCTGGTGAATGTAATTGGCCGACTTTAGCATGACTTCTTCAGTGACACGTTGAATCGAGGCCGCCAGATTCATGTCGTCCTGAGTCAGTGGACTCTCCGGCTGTCTGGGCTTGCGACCGAGTAGTCGATCCAACTTTGCGGAGGTCATCGTGAGCCCTTGGCAATAATTGAAGTAGGACAAGTCGAGGCGAAACGACCCATCCTCCCTTATGTCCATCAATTTGTCGCGGATCAGATCGGCGTAGACCGGCTCACCGTACGGCGCCAACCCCATCAATTTGTACTCGCCAGAATTGACACGAAAACCTGCGTAGTAGGTGAAGGCCGAGTACAGAAGTCCGAGGGAATGGGGAAACTTCACCTCCTGCTTTAACTCAATTGTGGAGTCACGACCGATACCCCATGTCGCGGTCGCCCATTCGCCCACTCCATCCAGAGTCAAGATGGCCGCCTCTGAAAATGGCGATGGAAAAAAGGCGCTCGCTGCATGAGACTCATGGTGTTCACAAAAGACAATTCTCTTGCCGTGTCGGTCGAGCGCTCGCCGCATTTCGCGAGCCATGAACAGTTTTCCACCCAGCCAGGTCGGCAACGCGCGGAGAAATGACCGGAAGCCACGCGGGGCGACCCCCAAGTAAGTTTCGATAAGTCTATCGGCCTTGAGTAGCGGCTTCTCGTAGAAGCCGACATAGTCGACTTCTTCAGCACGCAGTCCGGCCTCTCGAAGACAGTAGTCGACCGCGCCGGTCGGAAATGAGGCATCGTGTTTGACGCGTGTAAATCGTTCTTCCTGCGCTGCCGCAACGATGTTTCCGTCGACGACAACCACAGCCGCGGAATCGTGATAGTACGCAGAGATTCCCAGAACGCTGGTCAAAGTCGGACGCCTCAAAAACGGCTACAGAGTGAGTGTCAATTAGGAGAATCAGTATTCTCCATTCTACTCTACCTCGCAGAATGACGCCGTGAGCGACACTTGAATCTACCTTGTTTTACTGCAGATCGGAGATGTAGCAGCCAACCGCCGGGCCTCCCGGCTTCGGGATGGGGGCATCCGCCAGAGCAGCTTCGATAGCATTACGCAGGTCATGGGTCGTCGCTGCGGGTCGTGCATTGCCAAAGCTCTCGTAGCGATCATCGATTCGCCCGGTGTAGAGCAACTCACCTTGCCGCCCAAAGACGGCCGCCTCGGGTGTAATGTTCGCCCCGGACAATGCAACTAGCGTATGCTCGGGATCATGGACTCCAGTGCAGGGGTACGAGAAATCTTCAAGATGCGTCTGCATCTCAGTCAATGTGGTGGCAGGATCAACGTACACGAGCCAAAAACGAGCAGCCTCACGATACTCTTCCGACAACTCGGCAACGCGTGGAGCATAGCGATTAGAGATAGGACAATCTGTCCGTGAGAATATAAAGACCTGCAGCCGATCATCGTTCGAATTCGGCAAGTCATGATATTGACCGTCGGTCCCTGCCAATCGTCGTTCAGCTTTGTCGTCCACGACGACGCCAGGACTTCCGCCTGAGTTGCAGCCGATGGATAACAACGCAACGGCCATGATGCAAGGACAAGTGATTTGCTTTGCAAGTATCATGTCTGAAGGCCTCGCCAAACTGCCAACCAAGCACTCATGCTGAGCCGAACTATTGCGCCGACATGACTCAGTTCATTCAAACCGTGTCTTTGAGTCCAATAATATTCGGTAGAAACAACGGATATGGCGCGATGCTTCTTGCTCGATCCAGCGCACCAACCGTCTCAGCGGGTTCTCACCTCCAGTGTAGCATACGCGGTCTGCGCGCTTCATGTCTTCAGAGGGACGTCATTGGTGTCAACAGCCGCCTTGATCCTTGCATGCGGTCTGGTTCCATGACGCCTATCGTTGGGCTTTTCACGGATACGGTCGCGACTGGCTCGCGGCAACTCGATGGATCCGGTGGGTCGGATCTGCCCTTGGCTGAAATCTAGAGAAGCTAGGCCACCAATAAGAATAAAACAGGGCGAACGATTTTCATCCAAAAAAAGCGGGCCCCGGATGAGCCAAATACTCATTGACTCGACAGGAAGGTCAGGGGCAATTGAACCCTCCCGCCACAAGTTCATCCGAGGCCCCGCGGGCCAGCAAGTGGATGAGATCTTCAAGCCATCCGACCATCGAATCTCTGCCCGTTACAGGAGGCACTTCACGTGCCGTAGTACTGAAGCCACTCTTTCCGGAACACATCGTTTAGTCGCGTAAGTCTTTTCTTGGTAATGACTTAGTGTGAGACAAAAGTGTTCTGAAAAGTCGCCCGGTGGACGGAATCGAGTCTCCAGGCTGTCATTGTGCATTTGCTAATGCTGCAGCAAACTCAAGCAAATCGCTGCATTTTGGCCCATCTGTTTTGGAGGCAGCTCTCTGTTGACCACTGGCTACTGTATTCGTCTCACAATGAGAGTCCCGCTGCCACAAATCAACTTAAGTCTTTTTATAGAAGTTGCTTATGGAGATCGCGTCGCATCCCCAAGCTATCGATTCAGGCCGGCGTCGGAGTGAGAGCTGACCGAGCAAACCGCGGGCGGGCGTCTCGATACGAGACCATTCGGTAGAGTAGCTCCGGCCGAGCTCAAGCCGTAATTCTGCAGATTCGCGACACTTGCTTCGGAACCAAGGGCCCGCATAGTTCGTACGTGGTATTGCGGTTATATTGCTCCATTCAATCAATCTCGTGCCCTGCTCCCACTCGCGGATGACGACGTGACGAACAACCCTGCCCAGATCGGTCCGTACTTGTGTGGTCGCGATGAACCACTGTTATGGATCGCCGGTCCCTGTGTTTTAGAAACAGAGTCGATGGCGTTGGAGATCGCTGCGGAATTGCAACGCGTCGCCGCGCTCCTCTCGATCCAGCTCGTCTTCAAGGCATCTTTCGATAAGGCGAATCGCACGAGCAGCAACGCGTTCCGGGGTCCGGGCCTGGTTGAGGGGTTGCGGATTCTATCGGCCGTCAAAGACGAAACCGGCCTGCCCGTGACGACCGATATACACGAGTCGTCGCAGGCTGCTGCCGCGGGTGAAGTGTGCGATTTGTTGCAGATTCCTGCGTTTCTCGCGCGGCAGACGGACCTGCTTGTCGCTGCTGCCAAGACTGGCACTGCCGTCAACGTCAAGAAGGCGCAGTTTATGGCGCCCAGCGATATGCAGCACGTTGTCACCAAACTCACGGACGCGGGTGCGCAGAGCGTACTGCTTTGCGAGCGAGGCACGTTTTTCGGATATGGTCGTCTCGTCAATGACATGCGAGCCATCCCGCAGATGCAGGCACTGGGTGTGCCCGTTGTGTTTGATGCCACCCACAGCGTACAAGAGCCCGGTGGCTTAGGTGGAGCAACCGGCGGAAATCGCGAAATGGTCGAACCGTTGGCACGCGCCGCGATGGCATTGGGTGCTGAAGGCCTTTTCACTGAGACGCACCCTGATCCCGATTGTTCGCCCAGCGATGGTGCGAACATGATTCCCCTCGCGGAAATCGAACAGACGATGCGACGATTGCTAGCCGTTCGCCAAGCGGCTGTCGGCGTCGCTTGCCAGACTAACTGAGCTATTTCGAGAATTTGAAGAAGTGACCAAACTCAGACACTATTGGACTAGGTTTCTCGCATTGGCTACGATCTTGCTCTGCGGGAGCGTCTTGATTCTAGGCGGCGGTTGCGACGATCGTAGCAGTCGCCCACGCATATCTGGTGGAATCGCAAAGCGAAAGACGAACAACACCGCGTTTCTGCTTGAAGCAGTGACCGACGGTCTGAATAATCTACCGCGCGAAGTCGTGCTTGAGCTTACCCCGCCCAAACCAATTCTCGACGACGTCAAGAGCGCCGACGGGCAACCAGTGTTGGCGACCTGCAACGTAACTCCGGCCGTGCCAGACGGTCCCTTCAATTTCTTTTCGGTGCCCAGAGGCAATGCCAATTTTCGCAAGATCGGCGTTCGGCGCGGTGACAAGTTGCGTTTCTTCGCCGATTATGACCAAGAGGGTCTAGAGCACGGCTACGAACAGGTGAGCTACTTCGAGTTTGTGGTTCGCCGATTGGATCAGTTCGATCCCGACAATGCCCTTATCGTCGAAGGTGGCCTGTCGGGATCTTGGGACATTCCAACACGCATCGAAGTTTGGCGATTCTCGGACAAACGGATGAACGAGATCGACGACCGTCTCAAGAAGTACTACGTGCGAGGCGAACCCCCGATCGGCTGGGAGCCAAGTGCCGATGAGTCTGCGTTGGTACAACTCTTGGAACGCGCTAACCAGTGGCTGCGAAATGTCGAAGCGGAGAACAGTTGGCAATCCGATCCTCGAATCGCGGAGTTGCCTGAATCGCTTCAGGAAACGCCAATCCTGAAGACGGCGATCTCGACAGCGAACTTAGAATCAGGGACTTTTGATGCCACCGAAGCGAGGCAATTGCAGCAAGCGATCTGGTTACGCGATATCTCTCGGTGGGCGAAAGGCGAAGCGGTCTCGCCAGTTGATGTGGCGACCGCACTGTTTGACTGGACGATTCGGAATATCCAACTGGATGATCCGAAGGGGGCCCCCGGTTTCGTGCACCAGCCTTGGCAGGTCTTGATGTACGGCCGAGGCACGGCAGAACAACGAGCCTGGATCTTCGCCGAACTATGCCGCCAGCAGCAGTTGGACGTCGTGATGTTGGCAGCAGGTGAGCGCTGGTGGCTCCCAGCGCTGTGGGACGATGACAAACTGTACTTGTTTGATACGCAGCTGGGTTTGCCGGTTCCTGGCGCAGAGCCCGGTACTGTCGCGACCCTCGCTGAGCTGGTTGCGAGTCCGGAGTTACTGTCCCGATTGTCCGTTGAGGGCGAAAGCGAGTATCCGACGACCGCCGAAGACTTAAAGGACATTCGTGCTTGGATTGTGGCCTCACCGCTGCAGCTTTCCAAGCGCGCAACGCTGCTTGAGGAGGCCTTCGAAGGTGAGGACTTCGTGGTACTAACGGCCCGCACAATCCGAATATCCGATGCGCTCGCCAAGGCGTCGAATCTCACGGCCATACAGCTCTGGCCTTATCCGTTCGAATCGATCGTCGCGGAACAGGGCATGCCGAGAGATCGACGCGAACGTGCCGCTGTTCAGTTCCTGGTTTTTGCCCAACGCCCTCGACTTTGGAAGGCTCGCGTACTTCACTTCCAAGGCACAAAGGACGTTCCGATCGAGGATCGCAACGATCCGCTGGCGCAGCCCGACCAAGGTCACCGCAAAGCGATTGCGCTCTACCAAGATCCAAGGGTGCGGCCTCCTAACTCTGCATTGAAGGGCCTCGAAGCAAGTAAGCGTCCCTTGTACGAACTTAGCAAGTCGAATGCGAGTTACTGGCTAGGTCTGCTCAGTTACGACCTCGGGAACTACCGAGTCGCGAAAGACTGGCTAGAAAACCGGACCCTCAAGGCCCGCCCCAACGGCCCTTGGACGCCGGGCGGCCAGTACAATCTCGCACGAACGTATGAGGCTATGGGAGAGCTGCGCAAAGCAATTGAGTTGCTTGAGCAGGATACTTCGCCTCAACGACTTGGCAATCTGGTTCGTGCACGGCTGCTAAGTGCACAATTGGATTCAACTGCCGAGAAAGATGAGGAGTGACGGGTTCTGGCGATTCTTGCAAGAGTCGTTATTGCATCGCGGTCGACAGTCCTCATCGCTTACCCAGCACGCTACATGCTACAAGCACTCAAACGTCGTTGGTTCTTGATACTGCTGTTGCTCACGGTCGGTGTGGGCATGACGCAGGCCGAGCAGCTTTCCGACGTCTCTGAGAGTTTGCCGCGTCGTTGGATCATTGGAAGTGTGCTACTGGCGATGGCCCTGCCATTGAGGATTGACACGATGTGGGCGACATTGCGGCGCCCCGGCCCAGCATTGCTCGCTACGGCGATCAATTCACTGCTAGTGCCAGCGTTGGCATGGTGCGCGAGTCGCCCACTCAGCGAAGATCTTGCGTTGGGCACAATCATCGCCGCGTCGGTACCTTGTACACTCGCATCAGCCGCCGTCTGGACGCGACTTGCTGGCGGCAATGATGCCATCAGCTTGTTGGTAACGATGATCACGAATCTGAGCTGCTTCTTGGTCACACCGGCATTGATCTACTTCCTAGCTGGCGAGGCTGACAGTTCGGTCGACTTCAGCGAGATGGCCGTCAAGCTACTAACTCTCATCGTGTTGCCGATTTTTCTCGCCCAGCTACTTCGCGGCGTCTCGACGATTGGTCAGTGGGCGACGAACAACAAGCTAGGTTTGAGCATCTATGCGCAAGTCGGATTGCTCACGATCGTCTTTGCTGGTTCGGTGAACTCAGGTCTCAAGTTATCGTCGCTAGACGGCAGACTTGCACCCATCGCTGGTGAAATCGCGCTGATGATGTTGTTGGTGGCAATCGTACACACAGTTGCGTGGTGGATCGGGTACGGCGCGGCTGCGCGTGTTGGCATGACAACTCCCGAGCAACTGGCAGTCGCGTTTGCTGGGAGCCAGAAAACGCTAATGGTCGGATTGGCGATCGCACTGTCGTTTGGCGGTTTAACCGTCCTCCCGATGCTGGCCTATCACATCGAACAACTTATCATCGATACAGTTCTCGCTGATAAGTTTCGCCATGTCGGTGCAGATTAGGTGGTTCCCGTATGCCGCTGCCCGTTAGTCTTCGGGGGTCACGCCCAGAACGAGATCAAAATTCGCTGCCAACTCGCCGGTGCGCGACTCGGGAATTGGCTTGAAGTCAACAATCACCGTATCTCTTAGCTTTCCTTCCGGGATGCGATTCAGAAGGCCATCAGTTCGGTTCCGTGGTTCGCCCTTGATGTAGCACTGAGTGGTGAGCAGACGCCGATCGCCGCGGTTTACGGCGAAGTGAATGTGTGGCGTGCGTCCAGGATAGTTGACCGGCTTGATCGTGCGGAAGTAGTACTCGCCCTTGCGATTAGTAAGAAACCGACCGTAGCCTTGAAAGTTGCCGTCGTAGTTAGCACGTCTAGCGCTATCGGTGTGCAGGTACGAGCCGTTGTTGTCAACCTGCCAAATTTCGACGACCACATTGCGCATTGGTTCACCGCTGGTGCCGAACACGCGTCCGCTGAGATGAGTGACTTCACCTACTGCGGGGGTGAGTAGATCGTTAATCAGTATCAGGTCATTGTCCGTATCCAACGGCAGTTGATTCGGATAGAACGGCCCTTCGCCCTGGCTAGCTGTGGCGGTGAGTGCTTCAGCGTATGCGCCAGGCGTCCAAAGAGTGGAGGACCCTAGCGCGGCGGATCCCAATACGATTCCCCGCTGAAGAAACCGACGACGTTGATGATCGTAGCGCATCAATTGACTCCCAAGTTATAATCGCTCCCAGCCGTCCAATTATCACCTATTCGGAAACCTGCGTAAAGCAAGCTTCTAGGTGCGGGCCGTAGTCTGACGATGCACGCAATGCTTATTCCGCGTGGGCCCCGGCTTGCTCTGCAGTCTGATTGCTGGATAGCCCCTCAAGACGGGCTCGAGCGCGATGGACCAACTCTTGGATGACTTGACGGGCTTCTTCTTTGTTTTCCGCGGCGGTTCCATCGGAAAACTTCAGCGGCTCTCCTACTTCTACCGCGACAGGCATTTTTTCCAGGCAGGCAATTCTTGTCATGTGCGGCAAAAAAGACAGACCCGAGTAGTAGGCATGATCGTGACCATATGCCAAGCCGATCGGAACGATTTCGGCGCCGGCGCGCCGTGCGGCGTTGAAGGCGCCTGTACGAAATTCGTGAACTCGATCTCCGTCATGTGCGGTGCCCTCGGGAAACATCGTCACGGCTTCGCCGCGTTTCAGCGTCGCATCGACTTCACGCAATACCGACGCCCCGCTCCGTTTCGATTCGCGATCGACAAACAACGTGCCAACGCGCCGCGCGGCTCGTCCCAACATCGGCCAGGTAGCCAGATCGTGACGGCTGATAACGTGGGTTTCCGCGATCGTGAACATCAGTGGAATATCCATCCCTGAACGATGGTTGGCAATAAAGATGCGGCCGATTCCGTCCGCGTCGCAGCTCGGGTAGATCTGCCCTTGGTCAAGGTGTTTGCCGTGCGCCTCGATGGTCACGCCGAAGACTCCGAGATTGAATCGTGACCAGCGCGGTAACCATCTATTAATCGCACTAAGTCGCTCTCGTCGAAGGCAAAGAACTTCCAATTCCAATGCAGTCCACATGATCAACGTTGAGCAGACAAAAACCAGCATGCGGTAGCAGAGGCGGAAACGTTCAACTATTCGCATGTTTGTTGGCTGGGCGGATGTAGTCACTTTGATCGAGCTTGCGAGCATACCTAACGCGGTCGTGAGTGGCCAGACTGGCGGACAATTTGCCTACTCCTGACAGCGCGCTACAATCATAACTCAAGCCTGCTCACGAAAACATGGTTAGGTACGGGGTTATCGAACATGCCATGGCATCGTCTTGCTACTGGACTGCTACTCTTATCTCTGCTCGGCGGCAGCGCGTCGGCCGTCACGTTCAACAATGTCGTCACGCTGGGTGACAGTCTTCTTGATGACCCGGGCGGAGGGCGAAGTCCCGTTGCTGCCGAGCATGTTGCCGCCCGGTTGGGAGTGCCGTTAACAAAGCTCGCTGCTTCAGGCACGACGTCCACAGAATTGATTGCTAGCGGCCAGCACACGCTGGCGGCCGCACAGTTTGGTGCCGGCGACTTGGCGATGCTGTGGATTGGCGGGAACGATTTCTTTACCAACCCGATTGAAGTCGCATCCGGCGATAGCGACTTTCTAGTCACGTTGGAAACCAACGTCCGGAACGCAATGTCCACGTTGGATGACGCGGGGCTTGAGGTTGTGGCCTTTAACCTTCCCGATATGGCAAAGGTTCCTGGAGTCATCACAGCTGTCAATATCGCGACTCTGGGAATCCCGTTCTTACGTAACAACGCGCTGGAGAACATTCGCGAGGAGACGGTTGCCTGGAACACGATTCTTGCATCACTGGCATCGCAGTACGATGCTCACGTAGTTGACGTTTTCACGCTCTTCGATGATCTCGCGAGTAATCCGGCCGACTTCTCTCTGCTAGGGAACATACCAATTCTCAACGCGGATACAGGCTGTCAGTTCTGTGTGTTCTTTGACGATTTCTTGTTGCCCGACGTGCATCCATCTTCGTTCGCACAAGGCTTCATAGCGAACGGGGCAATTGAAACGATCAACGCCGCGTTTGACCCCACCACAGCGATGCCGCTAGACACACTGTCGATATTCGAGATTGCTGCGCTCGCTGACGTGGTTGCAGGGGACTTCAACGGTGACCGCGTAGTGACAGTGGCTGACTTAACGCGATGGAGGACAAGCTACGGACTAACGCAGGCCGACGCGGACGGCGATGGAGACTCTGACGGCACGGATTTCCTCGTGTGGCAGATGCAGTTGGACGGAGTGGCCGGTGCGGAATCTTCTACGGTGCCCGAGCCTAGTGCTTTGGTAATGATCATCCTTGGCGTGTCATTGGCGCTGGGGCGCCGCTGCCAGAACTGAGTCATTAACCCCAGAAACCGCGCGACAGATTTTTTTGCAGAGATGTCATTGCGTCGTCAGACTGGGGCTGTCGTCCTTCCCAGCCTAGGTGCCCCCGGCGGAGACAGCGGTCTATTTCTCTTTAGGCCCTACGCGGCGGATTTCAATCGTGATGGCGTCGTCGATGGCGAGGACCTGGACGTGTAGGACGAGTCCTACGGCAGCTCAGCCCTCACCGACGCAGACGAAGACAACGGTTCGGACGGTACCGATTTTCTGGTCTGGCAGCTTGAGTATGGTAGCGGCGGGTTACTCCAGCCGATAGTGAGTGAGGTACCCGAACCCCGAAGTTGCTTCCAGCGGTTTGCCGCATCGCTGTCATGCGCCACAACCGACAAATGCGGCAGGGTCGTTAATACAGAATAGGGCCGCAGACAGGATCCGCGCGGCCAGCCTATTGGCACTGTTATCGCAAGGATTGCCCATGCTGACACGACGCGAAGCGTTAACGACGGCTGCGTCGGCGTTTGCGACGGTCGCGGCGCTGCCTTTGCACGCGGCAAGTCAACACTCGTCTGGTTATGGTCGTCGAATCCGTGACGGTCGCGTCCGTCTTGCCGACGGACGCTGTTTGAGCTATCGCGACTATGGCGCAAATCTCGGGGCGCCGCTGCTCCTTTACTTTCATGGCACTCCAGGTTCGAGGCTGGAACTCGGCCTTTGCGACCAGGAAAGCTGCGACTCCGGCTATCGAGTCATCGCTGTCGATCGTCCTGGAATGGGGTGTTCCACGTACTATAGTAACCGCTGTATCAGGCACTGGCCTAACGATGTCGAGCAAATTGCTGCCGCGCTCGGTTACGACAACCAATCCTTTGGCATCATTGGTCTCTCAGGTGGCGCGCCGTACGCAGCGGTGTGCGCGGCGCAGATTCCACATCGCTTGAAACACGTCGCGATCGTCTCAGGCCATGCGCCGCTCGGCGCATGCGGCACGTGCCCAGGCAATCAAGACAAACTGATCGAAATCATCACACGCCGTCCGCGACTAGGGAAGATGGCGCTCAGCGTTGTTGATCGTCGACTAGATCGCAAGCCCGATAAGACGATTCAACTGCTCAGCAAGAATTGGTCAGCTGCTGACCGCAAACTTATGTTGTGTAACCGCAAGCATTATTGCCAACTGATAGCCAACCTGCGTCAGGCCACCCGCTGCGGCACCGATGGAATAACAAAAGACATCCGCCTATTAGGCAGCTGCTGGGGATTCCGCCTGCAGAAAATCTGCGGTGTGCCCGTATCGATCTGGCAGGGCGGATGCGATCCGGTTGCCACCCCATCCATGGGCCGCTACTTCCACAAACAGATCGATGGCAGCGAGTTCATCCTCGATGCGCGTGCTGGCCATGTGACGATGTTCAAGTGGCACATCCAAGAGATTTTTGCGCGATTTCAGATTTGATCGCAGTCCTCAGCCCGGCGAACTATGGTAACCTGAGGGTTGATCCGCTTTCGAACTCAGCTCAGCAAGCCGCATTTGATCCCATGGCCAATCGCGACACATTGGGCGGTGTGATCCACACCTACCAGCAATACGACCCACAGAAGTTTCCGAGTCCGACAGCACCTCCGCCTGACTTAGTCTCAAGCGCGTTCGACCACATGCTAATGTATGGCGAGCGTCGCGAATTGACCGAGGAAGAACTGGCGCGAGCGATTCGCATTGATCCAAGTCAGATTGCCGGGCTGGGGCCCAGTCTAGACGCTGTGCTCGCCATTCTACGAGAACGGAAGCGCAAGATTCTGGAGCGGTACGAAACACGGAAAGTTCGGCAACGTGCCCACAGTGCATTTGCCGACCACGCGCAGAGCGTGAAGCCGCCGAAGCGGCATCGCGATCGTTTCCGCGAAGCTGTCAAGCACGAGCAACTGCGCGACTTCGAACGATTGTGGTACGCCGTGGGAGACGATCAGTCGTCGTTCGCTCGCGCGCTGGTCGGGTTGATTGAAACTCTCGGTGACAAGTATCAGGTCGAGCAGCTGGCAGCTAAGTATGAGTTCAGTGGTCGCGAGTCAATGACCGTTCCGCAAGCGCTGGAAATCAAGGAGGAGTTGGAACGCATTGACGAGCTAATCAAACAGCTCGAAGAGGCCCGCGAGACAGCGCAGATCGGCATCATCGACATGGAAGCACTGGCCGAATTCACCGAACCGGGCGACATCGATCAACTCAGCGCTTTGCAACAGCAAGTCCAAGACTATCTGCGCGAGATGGCCGAGCAGCAAGGCTTGGAGCAGCGCAACGGGAACTTTCGTGTTACCCCAAAGGCCTATCGCATCTTTCAAGCGAAGCTCATTGAGAAGCTATTCAACGAATTGCAGCCGTCGCGGAGCGGTCGCCACCAGGGTCCCATCGTCGGCGAGGGCGCGGTCGAAATGCAGAAGACTCGGCCCTATGAGTTTGGTGATTCGGTCGCGAATATGGATATCCCTGGCACGTTCATTAACGCGTTTATTCGCCATGCAGGTGCGGAAGAGCGAGGCGGAAGCGTGACCGATGAGCAGCATGGGACGGCCGCGGGCCTCCCGCGTTCGGGCTTCCGCCTGCACGCGGATGACATCGTCGTTCACGAAACGCGCAACAATCCCAAAGCGGCCACCTGCGTGCTGATGGATATGAGCGGCTCGATGCGCTACGATGGGCAATACATCAACGTGAAGCGGATGGCTCTCACGTTGGAAGGACTGATTCGCAGCGAGTATCCGGGCGACTACTTGCAGTTTGTCGAGTGCTTCAGCTTTGCCAAGCCCGTGCCGCGCGGCAAGATCATCGAGTTGATGCCCAAACCGGTCACGGTACACGACCCAGTTGTTCGGCTGCGCGCCGATATGAGCCGAGAGGACGTCAGCGAATACCAGATCCCCCCACACTTCACAAACATCCAACACGGCCTGGCAACGGCGCGAAGACTATTGGCTACCCAAGACACGCCCAATCGCCAGATCGTCCTCATTACCGACGGCTTGCCGACTGCGCACTTCGAAGGTGAGATGCTCTACTTGCTGTATCCGCCCGATCCCCAGACAGAGTCGGCCACCATGCGGGAGGGCCAACTCTGCCAACGCGAGGGCATCACGATCAATATGTTTCTTCTGCCCAGCTGGTCTCAGACCGAAGAAGACGTCCGCTTTGCCTATCGCTTGGCAGAATCCACAAAGGGGCGAGTTTTCTTTACCGCGGGGCGCGATTTGGATCGGTACGTAGTCTGGGACTATCTGCAGCGGCGGCGGGAGATTATCTCCTAGTACACCTCGTGCTTGTCTAACCGCAGATAGCGCGCAATTTGACTACGGCATTCATCTAACAGGGTTCGTCACGTTTAACGTCGTGGCGACGATCCCAACAGCGCCACCTTCAAATCTGCATCCGCCGGTCGTTCCCCAAGCCAGACCCCAAACAGTGCTCGCTTGAACGGTGAACCTGCAATCGTGCCTTTCTGTCTGCCGTTCTTCAGTACGATGAGCCCGTGGTTGGGAACATAGACCAAGTCGAAGGTGTCGCCGCTGGCGATTTCTTCGGCGAAGCATTGGCGAAATTGGTCGATCTGTTTTCGAATCGGTTGCAGTTTTCCGCCCGTCGAGTTCTTGAAGCCCTCTTGCAGCGAAGCGACCAGCTTCTGCTGACTGACCATCTTGGACGTAATCACAATGCGCATGGCCATTAGTTCCTCAGCTTCGAGGATGGCCTTTGCTTGTCGATTCGGCTGCACGAGATACAGGCCGGCAGTATACAAATCCATGAAGTACTTTTGGCGAGTACCCACGCCATTGAGCTGTAACTCCTGCTTCGCGACGTTGATCTTCTCAGGTAGGTCCACGCCAAACGCCGTAGCCGGCGCTGCAACAACGCACAGCAGGAGGATGGACTTCAGCACTAGGCGACTCATCGCGACTCCTTCCGGGAAGTATGGCCAGGGTGACACAGCTCCGTAAGCGTATCGAGAGCCGATTCGGCGAGCAACATTGCAAGCAATGACAGCTAGCTGCTCCTCCAGCAGGCCAATTGATCGAGCGTAGCGATTGTGCGGGTGATTCACGCTCAACCCTTATGCGTGCCCCCCACCGGACGGGCGATTGTAAGCTACATTTCGATATGAAAAGCCGACTGCTGCAGCCCGAGAACATCGATGCGCGCGAGCAGATCGATGCTGCGCCAATCCAGGGAAGACGCGAGTCGGATATCGAGGACACGCTCAAGACGATTGAAGGCAGTGTCGCCTCTGAAGCTACAACTTCGCCAGTACTTGAGAAACCTCAACGATCGCCCCGCCCGACGCCGCGAGTCTCGGCCCGACCCTGCGGGCGGTTGGTAGTGGTCGCGATCTTGCTTGGATGCATTGGGTCGATTGGATATTCGCTTTGGAGCACGTTCCTCCGTGACGCTGCGTACGGTGTGGTGACGGGCAAAGTGACGGAGATTTCGCCGCCATGGTCGGGAACCTTGACCGCCGTTTACGCGAGCGCGGGTGATCCTGTCCGCCAAGGCGACGTGTTGGCGATTGTGGACGATCCTGAGTTGCAGGACCAGATTGATCGCTTGAGTGACGAATTGCGGGCCGCACAGGCGGAACTCAGTGCGCAGGTAGCGTTACTCACACTTGCGGCGCGCGAACGCCAGGATGAGATCGCTGAGCTACAAATCCGCTACTACGATTTGCGAGGTCAATGGCTCGCTGACAAATCGCGACTCGCTGAGCTATCTGGCAAACTTGACCGTCGACAGGCATTGGCACACCAGCGCGCCTACAGTGATGAAGAGATCGAATCGATAAGTCATCAAAAGCAAGGCCTGGAAGCGAAGATAAGCAATCTTCAGCGGGCGGTAGAAGCGTTTGAATCGCAGATTGACGTTCTGCCAGTCAGCGGCGGCGACCAGGCGCAACTTGCCCCATGGCTCGCAAAGATCGAGAACGTGCAGGCTGAAATCCTCCGTTTGCGTGACAAACAGCGCCGAGGCACAGTGCGAGCGCCCTTCAACGGCACTGTGGTTGATGTAAGTCATCACGTCGGTGAGCGAGCCGAGGCGAATGAGTCAATCTTGGAAGTACTACCAGTGGATGCCCTCGAACTGGTGCTCTACATCAATCAGTCAGATATCAACGGCTATAGGATTGGCCAACGACACGACGTTGTAATTGATCCCGAGCCGCAGCCAATCGCTTGTGAAGTGACACGCATTGGCACGCGTATGGAGCAGCCACAGTCGCGCATCGTCGGTCGTTATCGGCCCAACGAGCGACTCGTGCCTGTCTACCTCAAACCGAAGCGGCATGCTGTCGCGAGTTCAGTACGACTTGGCAGCGCGATACGACTGCCTTCGACCTATTTTGACAGCCCCAACTGACCTTTCGCATGGCCCTTGAGCAACTACCCCCTGAACCAACAGCCGCAATGGCTGCGTTGCGTCTGCTGCACATCGAAGCGGACGATGTTGATGCGCTGAAGCTCAAACTCACACTTCGCGAACAGCTGCCAGCAGACTCAACGGTTGACCATGTGTCGAATCTGGACGAAGGGTTGGAAGTGCTGAACAGCAGTGTTTACGACGCGGTGCTCGTCGGCCTAGCGGCGGCGGATACCCGCAGTTTGGACACTATAAAGCACTTTACAACAGAAGTCGACGATACGCCGATCATTGTCTTATCCGGCGATACAGATCAGCGGTGCGCAGTGAGGGCCGGTCGGAGTGGCGCGAGTGCATTTCTGCTGAAGTCAGGTCTCACCGGCGCGCAGATTTTGGGTTCGCTCAGGCAAGCGATGCACGTGCACACCTATGACGGCGAGTTACCGGAACGTCGCAAGGAACCGCGCTACACGCTGGAAACCACCGCGGTAATTTACCCGATCGAAGATGATGGCAAACCAGGTCGTGAAATCGCGGCGACCACCGCTGACGTCAGTGAGAGCGGCATCGTCGTGCTAGCTGATCAGGATACGGACTTGGTGCCCGACATCTGTCTGCTGGGCGTCCAATGCCCTGACAGTGTTTATCGCTACGCGACCGTCGAGTGGCGACATCGGCGTTTGGCGTTGCCATCGGTCCGATTCGGCGGGCGATTCCTGCGACGCACCGACGATCCATTGCACGTCTCGCGGTTAACCCCCCGATTTGACACACGATCTTTACGGTTCAAAACGCCGATGGACGCTGCGGCCGTGCAAGAGTGGGTAGCCCGTGGGATCCTCCAGCCGGTACTGGTCGATCGCGTGAAAGTCTGCCCACAGTGTGAGGCAATTCCAACGTTTAGAGATGGCTGTCCCGCATGCGGCTCGGCATTGACCGAGAACAGCAAGCTAATACATCACTTCGCATGTGCTCATATCGCGGATGCCGCTGAATTTGCGGGCGAGTCGGTTTCCTGCCCAAAGTGTCGTGCTGGCAACCTGGTAGTCGGAGCGGACTTCGAACACCTTGCAGGCACTCGCAACTGCACCGAATGCGAGTGGAATGACACGAACCTCGCGATGATCGGCGAGTGCCTGAAATGTGGTCATCGTTTTCACGGCCAAGAGGCCATCGATAAAGACGTCTTCGAATACTATGTGGACCGACTGGATCCATTGGCTCTCATCGACCGCGCCTGATGAGTTGCTACTGATCGTATTACCGTTGCTGTGTCTGGACGGCGTTCGGTATTGCTTCGCAAGTGTGGCCATGTGTCTGTGGGATGCTGCGTGCGGTTCCATCCGACCTGCCAGATCCCCGTCTGAGTATGTGCCCGACGTCTGCGTGATTCTCGCTGGGTTGAATGAATCAGAAACGATCGTGTCGACGCTCGAATCGGTGTGGGGAAGCTATCCGAAGCTACAAGTTATTGTGGTCGACGATGGTTCTTCAGACGGGATGGCGGACTTAGCGCAGGAGTTTGCTGCAACCCATGAAAATGTCCTCGTGTTGAGAAAGCCCAAACGCGGCGGCAAGTCCTCAGCACTCAATTTCGCGATTCCTTTCACAGACGCCGACGTTGTGATTTGCGTCGATACCGATTCCCACTTGGAGGCTAATGCAATTCATGAGATCGTCCAACCGTTTGCTGATCCAAATGTCGGCGCGGTCGCAGGTACTGTGCTTGCACGCAACGGTGGCGTGAATCTCGTCAGTCAGTTGCAAGCTTCCGAGTACCTGCGGTCGATCTTTCTGGGGCGCATGTTGTCGTCGCGACTAGGTATTCTGAGCATTGTATCGGGCGCGTTCGGTGCGTTTCGTCGCGAAGCGATCTTGGCCACCGGCGGTTGGGACGTCGGGCCGGGCGAAGACGGTGATCTCGTACTGCGACTCCGCAAGGCCGCGTGGAAAATCGTCCACGCACCCTACGCCCAGTGTCTCACAAATGTGCCGCTCGCCTGGAGAACACTATTCCGGCAGCGACGGCGTTGGGAATGGGCCATCGTTACGTTCGAATGTCGCAAACATATCGACATGGCCAATATCTCCAGTCCGAATTTTCGAATGAGTAATCTGATGCTGCTGCTCGAGACTTGGATCTTCAGGATCGCACTCACTCTGGTCGGGATCATTGTCCTGAGTTGGCTAGCAATCACCAAACCCGGCCTGTTGGGCTATGTGCTGTTAACAAACTACGTGTTGTACTGTGTCCTTGAACTGCTCCAGTGGATTGTCGTGATGTACTACACGCCCAAGCCGGCACGCGACGCTTGGTCCATTGCGTGTCTGCCGCTGGTGCCCGCGTATTACTTGTTTCTCAAATTTGCTTCTGTTGTGGCGATCGTCGAGGAGTCTCTTTGGCGCCGCTCGTACGAAGACAACTTTGTACCCGTGCATGTCCGCCGCGTGACGTGGCACTGGTGAGCGCGGTAACGTTGGCTGGCGCTTATTGCTGAAGGCTGTAGGTGCTACGCATGTACGGAAGCACTGAATTATCCGTACTCGCGACTCAGTTACTTGCCAACGCTCGTGCGTGCTGCAAAGATGCAGCTATGAACGCAACAAGCAAACGGAGGCTTCTAGTCTATGCTGCCTTCTTGGTATCGTCAGCGATCAACCATGATGACTGCTTGGGAGCCGCTCAGCTGACACCAAAACAGGCTGCGGCTGCTGAACAAGCGAAGCTTCCTGCGGAGCAGCTTGCCCCGCTCCTCGATAAACCGCTTTACGAGTTTACGGAAGCAGAGGTCGACGTCTACCTGCAGTTCTTGCAAGCCTACGAGCCCGACTTGCGCCGTCGGATTGTTCACCTGGCGCGGAAGAACATTGGGCAGCCGTATGATCTGTATTTGCTCGGAGAGATGCCATTTGAACACTACGATCCACAACCGATTTATTGTCTCAGCAGGAGCGATTGCGTTGTTTACAGCGAACATACTTACGCAATGGCGCTGGGACACGATTGGCCTAGCTTTATGCGTTTACTGCAACGCATTCGCTATCGCGACGGCCAGATCGGAGTGGCCACGCGCAACCATTACACCGAGGCCGATTGGAATCCATCGAATCGTTGGTTGGTTGAGGACATCACCGCCAAACTGGGCGGTGACAAGATTGTCAAGTTCCGCCAACGGATCGATCGTGCCAAGTTTTTGAAGAACCGTTACAAGCTGCAAGTGGAAGTGCCAATCGAAGAACACGAGGACGCTTATCTACCGGTTGAGTTCATCGCTCTTGCGACGCCACACCTCAAGGAAGGCGACTTCGTCAACGTCGTCCGCGGACGTCGGGATCCAAACGCGGCGAAGAACAGCACCTTCGGTGGCAGTGCCTGGGTTGGGCATGTGGGGATGATCGTATTTGGCACTGCTGACAGCGGAGAGCGGCAAGTCAACCTCATCCACTCCGCGCGGCCGAAGGTCCGCGAGCAGGCGATCGACGAATACATCGACCAGTCTCTTGAAAACCTTGCCGAGCTGGAAGCCGCCGGTAAGCCGCGTCTGCTCGGCTTCAAATTCTTGCGTCTGCAAGCTGATCCATTGGCCAATCTGGAAAAGATTGATGGTCAAGACTCACCGCGCGTAACGCTACCCAAGGGCGGACGAGCGGTGTTTCGCTAGCAAAAGAGATTGTTTCTCGGTCGAGATCCCAGTTGTCGACGTGGAGTGCGTATCCGCCGACCAGTCAGGTGCTGCCTAATTCTGGCGAGATTCCTGTAACCTTTCGATAGATCGACCGCTTAAAAAGTTGCCCATCTTAACAAAATGTGGCCTCCACAACTTTGGGTGGTCGTTCTGATTGGGTAAGCTCTACAGAGCTAGCAGCCTCGGCAAGATATGCGTTGCCAGCGAGCCGATAACTTAGTACAGTCCGCTCGCTCTGATTTGAGTGTCGCCGCTGGTTCTGATTGAAACCGACCAGGCTCCTTCACTTTTTCGTACTCATTTGTTGGCCTATAGGCCGCCCTCAGGCAGGAATATCGTGATATTGGTAAAGAGAAGTAATCGGTTGATCGCTCTGCTCACGCTCGTGTTTGTCGCGCAGGTCTTCAGCACAGCGAACGCGGCAATCCGAAGTGACAGCCTGATGTCACCCAACACGCGCGGATTTGCGTCGATCGCAGATATCAACTCACTTGCACAGCATTGGCGACAAACGCAAATGGGTCAGCTGATGCAAGACGAATCGATGCGACCGTTTGTTGATGATCTGAAACGCCAACTCGAGCGAAAGATCTCTGGAGTGCGCGACAAGCTCGGACTGGAACTGACGGACTTGAAGGGCGTTGCTGGTGGCGAGATCGGCATTGGGATGATCGAGCGACCCGGTGAGCGCGCATCCGTGGCGCTGACTGTCGATGTGACTGGAAATCAGGCACAGCTAACTGCCTTACTCGACAAAGTCGATCAAGAACTAGTTCGGCGAAACGCCAAGAAGAAAAACGAAAAGATGGTCGGCACCGAGTTCGCAGTGTACTCGATTCCGGTGACGATCGATGGGCAGCGTTCCACGCAGACTGCGATCTACTTTGTCAAAGATAACACCTTGTGCGCCAGCGACAGCCGCTACGAAGCTGAGAAGATGCTAGCCCGATTCGACGGCAAGTTGCCTTCTCTTGCTGGAGTCGAGGCCTATCAGGTAACCGCCACACGATGTGCAAATGAGAGCAAAGGTCTTGATCCGGAAGTCCATTGGTACCTTGATCCTTTCGGCTACGCCGATGCCGTTCGATCGCTGGCCGATCCCAAGGCAAAGAGCCGCGGAAAAGACTACGTCGCGATCCTCAACTCCCAAGGTTTCGATGCGATCAAGGGCGTGGGCGGGTTTGTCAATTTGGCGGTGAACGGCTCGTTCGAAATCGTGCACCGTACGGCGGTCTACGCGCCCGCAATTCCTGGTCTGGCCGACAAGTACCGCTTGGCAATGCGGATGATGAAGTTTCCTAACGATAAAGCGATGGCGGCCCCGAAATGGTTGCCACGGAAGTTGGCGAGCTATCGGACTTTCAACATGGATATCAACAACGCGTTTGAATATTTCGGCACGCTGTTCGATGCCATCGCCGGGTATGACAAAGCATTTGAACGCGTACTGAAAGGCCTGCAGGACGATCCCTACGGTCCGCGCGTAAACGTCAAACGCGACTTTATCGCTCATTTGGGTGAGCGTGTTACGTTGGTTACTGACTATCAAGTACCCATTACTACCAAGTGCGAGCGATTTTTGATCGCGATTGAGACCAGAAACCAAGCAGCGATCGCCGCGACGGTCGACAAAGTGATGGATAACGATGCCAATGCGACGAGAACCAAGATCGCGGGGCGCGATGCATGGGAAGTTCAACCTGAGCAGGATGATTTCCCGGAAGTGGATATCGACGGAATTTCAGAGCTAGAATTGCTCGATCAGGATCCAATCGTCAAGCCAGCTCCCGAAACCCGGGGGCTCGGTGGTTCCGCAAGTTCAGCAGTATGTGTCACGGATGGCCACTTGTTTATTGCTTCGCACGTCGAGTTTATGGAAGAAATTCTTGCCAAGAAGGTACCACAAGATACGCTCGGCTCAGCCGGAGACTATCGCGAAGTCGAAGGTGCGTTATCGCGTTTGCTGCCCGGCGATGCGGCAGCCCGCTGCTTCGTCCGCACCGACGAGGCCTACCGACCAGTCTACGAGCTGCTACGTCAGGGAAAAATGCCTGAGTCGGAAACGCTGCTTGGCCGTCTGCTGAACCGCTTGCTATCGCCAGAGGATACCGAAGGCGAGGAAATCTTGCGTGAGCAAAAGATCGACGGTCGTAAACTGCCAGAGTTCGAAATGGTCCGCCGCTACTTCGGGCCGTCCGGCACGATTGTGCGCAGCGAAGACGATGGCTGGTTTATTACCGGTGCCACGCTCACCAAGCTGCCCATCCAGGCACGGGCTTTGGGGAATCGCACGCAAGAGCCGCGTACCTACCGCTAACCGAGCCAGCACCGCTCGGTCAAGGCATCTCTAGCTTCGCCCAAAACGGGCGGATTCGGTCTCCGCGCGTCCGCACGTCCTCAAGGAGAACGCGCAGATTGGGCTCGGTTGATCCGCGTGCTTTCGTGACCTTGGATCCGTTGATCTTGATGTCGATGGGCTGCGAAAAATCAACGACATCGGGACTGAGCCAAATGGTCGTTTTTGCAGCCGAAGTTTTAGCACGCAAGGTATTCTGTTTCGTGATCCGACCATACACTTCGTTGGGCCGCACACCGCGAATCGGCCATTGCTGCGGGTGTACCTCTTTGGGGAAATCGCGTCCCTCGATCCACCAGAAGTAATTGTCCCAGGGGCGCATCGTCTTACAGGTAAATTCTCTGGGCGAACCAACGCGTCGATGATTAGGTAATCCCATCCATTCGAAGATGTACAGGATCTCATCGTGAAATGGCTCCTGGCCTCGCCCCAGATACTCAACGACGGTCGTATCGAAGCGTTTGCGTAGAAACTCATCCCATAGCGCGGCGTTCTCCGACATCTTGCGGCCATCTTTTTCGCCAGCGACAAAGTACAGTGGCACGTACTCGGCGTTGTCGCCGTAGAATCGGACGTACCGCTTCACCTCATCGTGTTTTGCAACGAAGGGGATTACTCCCGCCCACATGTCGGGATGTGCCTGGGCGAGATCCCACGCCGCATCACCTCCAATGCCATGCCCCGACAGGAACACGCGATCGGTATCGATGCTGAATCTCCGCATCGCGTCGCGTAGGCACGCCAGCACAGCCTCGTGCTCGCGCAAAGAGTACTCGTAATAATATTGCTGCGGCTTTTGCCAATCGACGGCAATCGTGATGTACCCATGCCGCATCGCCTGCCCGTTGCGCGGTCCAATGACGTTGCCGTCGGCGTCTCGCTGTGGCGCGCCCGCCCAAAAACTCACCTCCTGGTCAGGAGAATTGTAGGCTCCGTTGAGGACCAATAATGTCGGGTACTTTCGATAGGGATCGTACTCGGGTGGCAGTTGCACGAAGTAAGAAAAATCGCCGTGCTCAGTTTGTCCTGGGGCAGTCAGCTCGCGGATGCCGTGCGGCCTGATTGCATCTTGGGGCAGGTCCCAGGGTGGTTTCATGTTGGCGATCAGCTTCGCGACGTCGGGCACGCCTGCCCCCTCCGCGCTTTCGATCGACTGAATCAAGCTGATTCGCTCGTGTGCCAGCGATTCGCGGAGGTATTTGCGAACTGCTTCGCGTACCCGCACCAAAGACAGGGCCAAAGTAAGCTCTTGCGAAGCCCCATCGGCCCCCAACAACCAACCGGTGGCGGCAAGCGCGACCCGCTGCTCGACGGTGAGCGACTCGTCGTCGGCCAACTGCAAAAAAGGAACCAATCGAGGAAGGTTGTTAGCGCTCAGATCAGCTAGTATTTCTTTGATGATTGGCTTAACAAGCGATCGCTGCTCCTCACTTGACAGCGTCGAGACCAGCTCTTTGAGCATGGTCCTCGCCTGTTCGATTCGAAGTTTGCTCTTGTCGTACTCTTCGAGCGTTTCGCGAACCTGCTGCAAAGTCTCGCCGGCGACTTCTTCCGTCGGGAAATTCTGCAGCAGCCGATCGACCAACTCATGCTGTCCAGCTTCGCGGCGGAGCTCGATCTCTCTGAGGATTCGTTGCGCTCCCAACTGGCGTAGCAATTGGACCTGAGCCTGTTGCGCGTTCTGTTTAGGGAACTTTTTAATTAGCGCTTCTAGTTCAAGTCGCGCGTCACGGTAGCGTTCTGATTCAAGGTAGAAACTTACAATCTGCAGCCAATCGCGTGGTTTGTCCTTTGACACGGCATTGTTGAGGATTGCTTGCAACGTATCGTACGGGATGGAGCTGGTGGCGATACGCATGTCCCACACGATCGCACGCGGTTGCCCACGGAGGCCCTCGACCTTCGCATAGTGAGGTGTCAACTCTGTAATGCCCTGTACAACCGCCAGCGGCCCGTTGGTCGTTTGCATCTTGTAAATCCGCCGACCGAACTCATCGAACGGTGTGATGCCCAAGCTGGGACCGACACTCCCCATGGCACCACCCGCGCGGGCGACGTTGTGCCACCCAGACAAATCGATGCGGACCATGTTCTCTGGCACCTCGCTGATCACGCTCGCGACGGCAAGGTTAGGCACATAGACGCGTCGCAGATCGTCGTCAACCATCCGAATTGGAGTTGATGGCGCATTGCCACCCTGGGGCACAGACTCACCCGGGCCATCGGCTACGCCAGTCAGTGCAACGGTCTTGCCTGAGAGGATTCGCCCATCTTTAAGGCGGATTTGCTGTGCCGACGTCGAGCTTGAAGCACTACAAATGACCAATGTGCCAATGAACAGCGACCAACGAGTTTGCTTCAGAGAGGCGTGCATTGATCACTTAGGCCGAGGCATCAACAGACATGCGAGATCGAGTTTCTCCATTATTGTGTGCTCCGGCCGACGCAGCGACCGCGAAAAACTCCGAACGGCGGTTGCGAGCGGACCAGAGGCAAAATATAACGATTAGGCCGGATGCGACACTTCGTTACACCACAATGCTGCTCCCTATGCCCTCGCGATCTGCTGTGAAAATTCTGCTCGGCTTCGTCCTTGGACTTCCCGTTGTGCTCGTCGTACTACATTGGGTGAGCGGGTTGCTCTCTGCGATGGCAGACGCGTCAGCGGCTGCCGTGTTGGGCCACATCGGCACAGGCATTGGTGTGCTGTGGATTGTCTCGGTCGTGGGCCTGATCGTCGCGCTGGCGGTTGAAGTACTCGACGATGGCGGCGATGGCCAAAGCGGTCGATGACTGGCTACAATGGCGGCCATGACGGATCTTCATCAGTGCGAGAGCTTGCTCCATTGTCCGATTCACGGCTACATTCCGTTCGTCTCGATCGTGGACGAGCGTGAAACTTCTGAACGACAGCTGCTCGACAATCCTTGGCTGCAGCGTTTGCGACAGATTCACCAGCTGCAAACCGCCTGGTGGGTCTATCCATCGGCTGAGCACACGCGGTTTCAGCACGTCGTCGGCGCGATGCACATGGCGAGCCGCGTTACCGATTCGCTCTACCCCAGTCTATGTGAAGTCTGCCCCGATGTGCCCAGTCGGGGCTACGTCGAGTGTTTGATGCGCCTTGCGGCTCTGCTTCACGACGTAGGGCACGGTCCGTTCGGCCATTTCTTTGATGCGCACTTCTTAAAGGACTACGACCTGACCCATGAGATCCTCGGTTCGCACATCATCCGCGAGGAGCTGGGACCACTGCTCAAGAACGTCCGCACTTGTCCCGGCGGCAATAGGCTCAACGAAGGCGAACAGATCGATCCCGACCAAATCGCTTGGCTGATCACGCGTCCGACGAGTGACGACACCAGCGACCGTCCTCGTTGGCTGGCTATGCTGCGGAGTCTGTTCTGTGGGCTGTACACCGTCGACAACATGGACTTCGTGCTCCGCGATGCCTACATGTCGGGCTACAGCACGCAGTCCTATGACTTGGAGCGCCTGCTCCGCTACACATTCTTCAGTGAAAAAGGACTCACGATCCAAGACCGTGGCATGAACGCGCTAGTGCGTTTTCGTCAGGCCCGCAGCGAGCTGTTCCGTGCCGTCTATTTCCATCGCACGGTTCGCGCGATCGACAAAACACTGGAAGATCTTTTTCGCGACGGCAGAAAATTCTTGTTCCCCGGCAATCCGCTGGAGCATTTGGGCGAATATAGGCAGTTCACTGAATGGTCGCTGCTAATTGACGTTTCACGGTGGGACAAGAGTGAGAATGAGGAGCAGCGCGAGCTTGGACACCGCTGGCAGCGTCTTCTTCAACGTCAGGTCGATTGGGATTTGGCGGAAGATCGCATTCGTCTCGACCCTAAGGCGACCGATGTTTTTCGCAAAGGACGCGAATCGATCGCCGAACAGGCGATCCGCGAAGAACTCCCCAGCGATCTTCGCGACATGCCGATGAAAATCGACTTGCCCAACTATATCGATCGACCCGATCCGAACACAGCGGCCGCCGGACAGAACTTTCTTTATCGCTCCGCGCAACAACAAATCCGTCCGCTGACCGACGACGAGCTGTACAAACACCTGCCCGTCAGCCAACTCGCCTGTCGCGTCTATTTGCCGAAGAATGCCCCAGTCGAACACAAGAAGGCTGTATCCGTCGCGCTCGATGCGTTGCTTGGAAGCGCGAGTGACGATGATCTGACGAACATGTGAATGTTCGGTCGCCAGTAGGCAGTGGTCTCCTCTGCGCCCCGTATCTTATCCACGGTGCAACGGCTAAAATAGCGGTCATGAGGTCGAACGAAGTTCGGCTACTACCACGCAGGTTACTGACTACAGGTCACTATGCAAAGCTACGAAAACCCGCTCATTTCCCGTTATGCGTCCGACGAGATGAGTCGGTTGTTCAGCCCACAGCACAAGCACAGCACATGGCGTAGGCTATGGGTCGCGCTGGCTGAGGCTGAAGCCGAACTTGGGCTGCCGATCAGACCTGAGCAGATAGCCGAGTTGAAGAATCACGTTGACGACATTGATTTCGAAAAGGCTGCGGAGTACGAGAAGAAACTGCGACACGACGTGATGGCGCACGTTCACACCTACGGCGAGCAGTGCCCCGGCGCCATGCCGATCATTCATCTGGGCGCGACCAGTTGTTTTGTGACCGACAACACCGACCTGATCATCTTGCGCGACGCACTCAAACTGGTGTGCAACAAGGTCGCGGCGACCATCGATCTGCTTGGCGAGTTCGCCGTGGAACATCGCGATCTGCCCACTCTTGGGTTCACGCACCTGCAGCCCGCCCAGCCGACCACCGTTGGTCGTCGCGCGTGCCTGTGGGCATACGACCTGGCGCTTGATCTCACGGAACTGGAGCATCGCCTCACGCAGCTTCGCGCTCGCAGTACCAAGGGTACCACGGGAACCCAGGCAAGTTTCCTCGAGCTGTTTGACGGCGACCATGCCAAGGTTCGTCAGCTGGAAAAGCTTGTCGCTGAGAGGATGGGCTTCGACGCGACCTATGCCGTCACCGGGCAAACGTATTCGCGAAAGATCGACGCGCAGGTGCTTGACGCCCTCGTGGGTGTGGCAACATCAGCTCATAAGGCAGCGTCTGACATTCGCATCTTGGCCCATCGCAAGGAGCTCGAAGAACCATTCGAGAAGAACCAGATCGGATCGTCCGCGATGGCTTACAAGCGCAATCCAATGCGGAGTGAACGTATATGTGGTCTGGCTCGTTTCGTTATGAGCCAGCAATCGAGCACGGCCGCGACGGTCGCTACGCAGTGGATGGAACGCACACTTGATGACAGTTCCAATCGCCGACTGGTGTTACCCCAGGCCTTTCTGGCGACCGACGCGGTGCTGATTCTCTATCAAAATATCGCCGATGGAATGGTCGTGTATCCGGAGGTGATCGCCCGCAACCTGCGCGAAGAGTTGCCCTTCATGGCAACCGAAAACATCCTGATGGCCGCCGTCAGCGCCGGCGGCGACCGCCAGGAGTTGCACGAACTCATCCGCCAACACAGCCAAGCCGCCGCCGCCGAGGTCAAGCAAAAGGGCAAGCCCAACGATTTGCTGGACCGATTGGCCGCGGACGAAGCCTTCGCCGGCGTCGATCTCCATGCCGCCGTCGACGCGGCAAAGCTGACGGGACGCAGTGCGGAGCAGGTGGATGAGTTTCTGGCGGAGGTTGTGGGGCCAATTCGGGAACGGTATGCGCGGCGTGAGGCCCAACAAACTGAGTTACGCGTCTGATATCGTCAGGAGTGCATAAACCATGGCCGGACGAATATTGGCCATCCGAGGCAAATGGTTATCCTGCCTCGATGTGCAATCTGATATCATCTTCCAGGCATCAGAATCAGGGCAAACACAAACACTCTCACTCGCGAACTGCTGAGATCGCATACATGCAATGAACCCTTACTCCGATGAAGGTCGTCCACATTCGCCTAAGTTCCGCTTCAGCCTGATGTGTCTGCTGATCGCGTTCACGGGGGCATCCTTACTATGCTTTCTGTTGGTGGTCATCGCTCCGCAAGTGTGGGATCTTGTGATTGAGTTGCTTGCTGTCCGCGCGTTCCGAAAACTTGTAGTCTCCGGACTCAGTCTGGCTGCCGTCTTCGCTGCGATCTTGATGCTTGCGCTAGTCTTCCGCCACGCAATACTATTGGCTGCGAGCATTTTCGAGTCGTCAGTTGACAGTGCTCCACGCGAAACAGTGGGCTCGCGCGAAGACTTGGCATCGGACTAGTTGAGTCGCCACAGTGCCAGGTTCAGCAGCGTCGCGAAAGTGACCCACGCCAAGTAGGGCACGAGCAGCCACGCGGCAGTTGGGCTGACGGTCCGGAAGATCCAAATGGTGGCCAAAATTGCCAGCCATAGTGCGGTAATGTCGATCAGCGCCAGGTCGGGTCGATGCTCCCCGAAGAACAGCCAAGACCATGCAGCATTGAGAATCAGCTGCACACCGAAGAGCATGAGCGGCTCACGTCCGGCCTTCCAACCGAGGCGACGCCACACAAGCCATGCCGATACAGCCATCATCGAATAGAGCGCCGTCCAAACGGGACCGAAGATCCAATTCGGCGGATTCCACGTGGGCTTCTGCAGGGATGCGTACCACGCCCCCGGTGCGAACCGCGCGCCGATGGCGGCGGCGCCAAAACATATTGTCAGCGCGAGCGCGAAATGACCAATCTCGGCCGCGCGACTGGGTTTGTGTTCCGGCTCGTCCAATGCTGCTCTTACTGCCAAATCAGTGGCGACCTAGAGATCGGCGACCCGCCCTGTGCTGTCTCCGAGACGCTCGACGTGCACGCCCATGCGATCGAGCATCGACAGGTAGAGATTCGTCATCGGCACGTCGCGTTTGAGGTCGACATGGCGCCCGGGATTGAGCGTGCCGCCTCCGCCGCCGGCAAGCACGATGGGCAAATCGTCGTGGCGGTGACGATCGCCGTCGCTGATGCCGCAACCGTAGACGACCATCGAATTGTCGAGCACACTCGACCCGTCGGCGTCCTTGAGCGACTCCAACTTCTGCATGAAGTACGCCAGCTGCTGCATGTAGTAGTGATCGATGACCGCCAGTTTGTCGAGGTTTTCTTTCTTTCGCTTGTGGTGCGACAGATTGTGATGGCCATCGGAAATCCCGATCTCAGGGAAACTACGATTGCTCCCCTCGTGTGCCAGCGGGAACGTAGCCAATCGCGTCGTGTCAGTTTGAAAACTGATCGCTAACAGATCGAACATCAGCCGCATGTGCGCCTGGTATTCCTCCGGGATACCAGCTGGCGGCTGCATGTCGGTGGTCGGCAGCGGGAAGCGTTCGGCTTTTTCGATCTGCTGTTCGATTGTGCGGACGCTGTCGAGGTACTCGTCCAGCTTGTGGCGATCGTTGCTCCCCAGCTTGCGATTCATTGAGTGGGTCTGCTCGGCCACTAGATCGAGTATGCTTTGGCGGCGAGCTTGTCTTCGAAGTAGGTTTTGCTGTCGTTCACTGGGCGCACCGGCGCCGAAGATCTGTTCGAAGACGGCGCGGGGATTGACTTCCGGTGCCATCGGCAGCGTGGGCGACGCCCAAGATAGATTGAACTGATAGGCACAGCTATAGCCGGAATCGCAATTCCCGGTCGCCCTGCCCTCCTCGCAGCCGAGTTGCAACGACTTGAGCCGCGTCTGATTGCCGATATAATTCGCGGCCACCTGATCGACGGAAATGCCGTTGCGGAAATTGGCACCAGAAGTCTTTAAAGCGCGGCAGCCGGTCAGGAACGATGCATTCGCGCGTGCGTGATCGCCTCCGCCATCGTTACCCGCAGTTGCATTCTTGTGCTCGAACCCGGTGAAGATCTGGAACTTGTCCTTGAGGTCAGCCAACGGCTCAAAGGTCTTTCCCAGTTGGTAATCACGACCCTCGCCCTGGGGACGCCAGTGTTCGAGATTCACGCCGTCAGGCACAGCGATAAAGGCCATCCGCAGCGGCATACCCGAGGGGGTGATTGCAAGGGATGCCTCCGACGCGGCGAATGCACGCGCTGGAGACGACAACGACTCAAGTGCTGGTAGTGCCAGACATGCACCAACTCCGCGAAGGAAACTGCGGCGAGGCAGTTGGTGGCGAGGGTGCGTCGCTTGGTTGGCCATCGTATTGTCTCTCTAATTTTGCGTTGAACCGTGCCCGCGCCGCATTTGAAACTGCGGCGACTCGACGATGCCCAGCAGCATCGTCGAGAATCGGGATCGGTTTCCGTCAGATTCCTCAGCCATCATAGTATCGACGATTGCTTCAACCTGAGGAGTATCAGTATATTCGATCCCGCGGCCTAGTGCGTAGGTCATGAGTTTGCGCGTCAAACAGCGATAGAATAACCGCCGCTTTTCGACCAAAATAGCTCGCAATTCGCGGATATCGGAGAATTGCTCGCCGCTGGAGAGTTGGCTACTCGCGTCAATTGCCAGACCGTCGACTTCGTCGCGCCAACGACCGACTGCGTCAAAATTCTCCAATCCAATGCCCAACGGGTCCATGCGATCATGGCATGAAGCACAGCCGGGGTCGGCCCGATGACGGGCCAACTGCTCACGGAGTGTGAAACGTTCGCCGCGATCCCGTGATTCTTCCAGCGACGGAACATCGGGTGGCGCGGGCGGAGCAGGCAGGCCGAGCAGGTTGTCGAGTACGAACATGCCTCGCTTTACTGGCGATGTGCGATTTGGGTTGGACGTGACCATTAGTACGCTGGCATGAGTCAGCACGCCACCGCGGGAGCTGTCGGGTTCAAACTTCACGAGACGCAACTGATCGCCGATGACGCCCGGGATTTCGTAAAACTTGGCGAGGTCATCGTTGAGGAAAGAGTAGTCTGCCCCAATCAAATCCACGACTGGCAAATCTTCGCGCATAATGTGCGTGAAAAACCGGTAGGTTTCGTTGCGCATGTCGCGACGCAGTCGATCGATCTGCTTGTGGAGCGTGCCACTTTTGTGCAGCCCGACCACCTGGCGAGTTTGCAGCCACTGGCCGACGAAGTTCTCGACGAATCTCTCCGACTTGGGATCTTCGACGAGGCGCCGAACCTGGCGTTTGAGCTCTTCACGCAACCGACCGGCGCGGGCGAGATCTAGCAACTCGTCGTCCGGTAAACTCGACCAAAGGAAGTACGACAGTCGCGAAGCGAGTGCAAATTCGTCAAGCGGGTGGACATGCGTGGGATCATCAGGGCGGGGTTGGAACTCCGCTCGATAGAGAAATCGCGGTGACACCAGTATCACTTCGACCGCTCGGCAGACGAGTTGCTCAACCGTCAGGTCGTCTGAGTCGACCGAAGCGTTGGCCAATTGCAACAGCCTGTCCAGAAACTCGTCTGTTACCGGCTGGCGATAAGCTCGTGTGGCGACGTTTTCGAGGATCTGTCGAGTGAGGCGTTCTCGCTGCTCGTCCCCGGTTGGTAATGGGGCTTCGCCAAATACTTGGCGATATGCCTCAGGGGCTTCTTCCGCAGAATCGAGCAGTCGTTCGCTGATCTGTGCGGCGGCCTGGAAATACTTGTCCATCAGCGTCGGTGGCACAGTCAGCACGTCGGCAATTGTATCGAATCCGTAGCCGGTATCGTCCGCGGGGAAATGCTCGTCAACATTGAACTTTATGCCCAATAGGTCGCGGACGGAGTACCGATACTCTTCGCGATTCAGCCGCCGAATCGTGACCCGGCCAGGATCTGGCGAATTGGCATCAATTCCAAAGACGGTCTGGCCGATCCAGCGGGAAAGCGTGCGCAGCTCCGTTTTGGTCGGCTGCGACATTTCGGCGGGCGGCATATTGCCAGTAAGGACGTTGTCCCAGACCTTACCCCACAACTGACGGTTAGCGACCAGAGCCTCGTAGGACTCAGCCGCGTCGAACTGCACCCCACCTTCGTCCGCGCCGTCACCATGACAATCGAAGCAGAGCGTCTGCAGCAGGGGCTCGACATGCTTCTCGAAGTCTGGACGCTGGGGTACCTGAGCGAGCAGTACTTCGGAATGAAGAACTAGCCAAGCTAGAAGGATCGAGCCTCGCATCGGTGTGCTGCTCTTGTTGTTTAAGGTGGGAACACTTGGGCGGGAAGTCCCGGGCTGTTGACTTAAGGCTTACTCAAATCAGGTCCAAGGGACTCTGTCTTCGGTGACGTTTCTTGCTACAGTCGGCGCAAATACCACTGATGATCAGGCGATGCCCGGTCACGCGGAAGGAATGCTCTTGAGCCACCGCAGCGCGGATATCCTGTAAATCGCGACTCTGGAACTCAATCAGCTGATCGCAGACGGTGCAGTGTAAGTGATCGTGCTGAGGGTAGCCGTAGTCATGCTCGTAGACCGCCCTGCCCCCTAACGTCATGCGGCGGAGTAGTCCAGCGTCGACCAATTCATTCAACGTCCGATAGACGGTCGGGCGACTGACTTTGGTCCCCTCCGGTTGCGTTGCGAGGTTGATGATCAACTCTTCGGCGTCGAAGTGGTCATGTCGCTCAAATACGTGATCAACGAGGATGCGCCGCTGTTGGGTGATCCGCTTGCCCTTGCTCTGTAGAAACTCGGCGAACCGCTCTTGAGGAGAGCTAGAAACCTCAACCGTGCCAAGTGAAAAACCACTAGCCATAACCACACAACCAACAAATATTGACTTCGAGCCAGTTTCAATAAGCTCGAAAATCGTGCCTAATTGAGACTGCAGTGGAACGCCCAGGAGCAGAGAAAGCCTGGAAAATAGCCGCGTTTTTTGGGTTGGCTACTTCTACTTGATTCTAGCCTAGTTTGCGTTCAGTCTCAAGAGTGTGTGCGTACTCTTATCACTTCGGCCGGATACGTAGCGCGTGGCCGCATCTGTGATGAGTTCGTGTCGCGTTAGCCGCGTTGAGGGTGCTTAGAAGCGGTCTACTCGTCTCAATTTCGTCATTGAATCCGTTTGAGGCTTGGCTGAAGCTACGTTTCCAGCGGTCCGCCGCAATTCCGCGGTATGATCACTTAACCGACCTTCGTGCGGCGTCCGACCGCCAAAAACGCACTCTAAGTGCTCCCGGCGTCGCAGATGACCAGTCTCTGGAAGTGAAAATGTGTGTATTGTGCAGCTAACCACGTTCGTCAGCCGGTATCTGCCACTAGAAAGTGGGAAAAATCCGACTCGCTAGCCACAAGAGGAGTACATGTTGCTAAACTAGTTTTGAACCCTAGGCGCGCATTGTATCCGCGGAGATTCCATGGAATCCCGAGCGAAAGGGTTTTGGCCTGTTGGAATAGTGCCCCTACCTTTTCTTTATTTGTCATTGCGAATTCATATCGCCGTCGGATTAGGCAAGGTCCGACAACAGAAACTTATTAAGGCAGTAATCTCATGTCGAATTCCCGTTGTCGGAAGAGTGTCAGGCCATCTCGTGTTGTTGGTGCCTTCACGCTCGTCGAATTGCTGGTCGTAATTGCTATTATCGGAGTCTTGGTAGCTTTGTTGCTTCCTGCTGTCCAATCGGCTCGCGCCGCGGCGCGGCGGTCACAGTGCAAGTCGAACATGCACAACCTGGCTTTGGGCCTGCTGAACTATGAAAGCACTAACAACAAGTTGCCGCCGGGATTTGTCATTCAGGGCCGCAGCGAAGAGTCTTGGGGATGGACAAACTACATACTACCCTTCATCGAGCAGCAGCCACTCTATGATTCTCTCGGCGTAGCCGATCGTCGACTGGCCGATTTATTCATCGCGGCGGGCGGCAGACTTGACACACCTGAGATTGCGTTGGTGCAAACCGTACTGTCCGTTTATCGCTGTCCGTCCGATCCGACACCGGACCTGCTACCTGCCAGCATGGGCGATATTCGGTCGATTTATCCGGAGATTACCGGGAACAGCGCCAGGCACTTTAACGGCAATAACACGCCTTCCGGTTTTGAACCCGCAACTTCTAATTACGTCGGCGTGAAGGGGTTCTTCGACAACGACTGGTGCGATAATGCCAGAAATCGATGGTCCCAGAAGGAATACTGTGCAAACAACGGGGTGCTCTTCGGCGACAGTGACGTCGGTTTCCAAGACATCTCCGACGGAACATCCAACACATTTATGGTGGGCGAGCGTAACTTGCGCTGTTTGGCTGGATCGTGGGTAGGGGCTCGGAACCCTCCAGGGCCCGATATGTGGTCGTCGTACTACGTAATTGGTCGTGGCAGCCTCAAACTCAATCTGCCCGCTTCAGGTGCCCACAACACGTGCACGGAAGGATTCAGCAGCAGCCATCCAGGTGGAGCCCATTTCGTGAACTGCGACGGTTCCGTACGCTTTATTCAAGAGGAAATCGGCTTCAATAATGGCGCTGGGAATCGAACTCAGTTCCGGCCGGGCGTGGAGATCGTCGGTTCGTTGTTGGGTGTGTATCAACGACTTGCTAGCCGAAATGATGGAGAGACGGTTAATGTCGATTTTTAAAGCGACGGCGCACGATGCTTCGATTCATGGATTCCGATTCGTGCTTTTTGCGGTCACTGTGGCTGCACTGGCGGGCTGTGGCGGCGACCAACTCCCCGTCGTGCCCGTCACTGGTACGATTACGCTTGATGGCGCGCCGCTGGAGGGCGCGTTAGTGGAGTTCCAGCCTTTTGATCCGGAGGGCTCACCTTCTTATGGCTCGACCGACGCTGCTGGAAAATACGAACTGGCCTTTTCCCAAACACGCAAGGGTGCTTGGGTGGGCGAGCATCTGGTGCGGATCTCGACTCGCAACGAGAACGAGCGGATTCCCGAAAAACTGCCGCCACGGTACCACGCAGATTCTGACGTCAAACGCGAGGTT